>JAEZQN010000012.1 GCA_023441145.1 Bacillota bacterium | reverse complement strand
ATTGTGATACTTTTAAGGTTTGAGCAGAAGGCAAATGTCGCACGACCAATAGATGTAACTCCATCTAGGATTGTTACGCTTTCAAGACTCGTGCAATACATAAATATATACAAATTATTAAGAATATTCTCGTTACCAGGAATAGTAACACTTTCAAGACTAATGCAAGATGCAAATGCATAATCTCCGATACTTGTAACACCCTTAGGGATTGTTATACTAGTTAAATTTTTACAAAGATAAAAAGCACTCTCACCAATACTCGTCACACCGTCTGGAATTGTTATACTAGTTAAATAATCACAAAGATAAAAAGCTCTCTCACCAATACTCGTCACACCGTCTGGGATTATTACGCTTGTAATGGTTGATATTGCATAAAATGCTTCGTATCCAATGCTAGTCACAGCTTTCCCATCAATTGTTCCTGGAATTTTCACCTCACTTGCAGTACCTGTGTATCCTGTAATTTCTACTGATACACCACTTAAAACTTTATATGAATAGTCTCCACTGGTTAAAGCGCTTACTGATAGAGAACTAAAGAAAGGCAAATTCCCAGGTAAATAAGATATCACTAGGACAACAGTAAATAGGATTGCTATAAATCTCTTTTTCATAATTCCCCCCCTACTATTATATAAAGTCATAGTCTTTCTTTACCTTTTCTATAGGTTGGACTATGCTATTTTAAGATACTGTGGATTGGTTTACTCCCCCTACCACTTGATGGTTTTAATAAGGCTCCAACCACAGTCTCTTTGTTTATTTGTTAATCAGTTAGTTACCGCATGACGGTTTATCAAGAAGTAGGTTACGATTGCAAGGAGCCCTGTGGATCTTAAAACAGTATCAATCTATTTTAAGGAGGTCCTATATGATTTTTGTAGGAATTGATGTTGCAAAAAATAAGCATGATTGCTTTATTACAAACTCAGATGGCAAAGTCCTTTATCAGTCCTTTACTATCGCAAACAACCTTGATGGGTTCGATGAACTTTATCAGAAAATAGAATCCGTTATGGAAGATGTCTCTAAAGTAAAAGTAGGCCTAGAAGCCACAGGACACTATAGTTACAATCTTCTTGGATATCTCATTGATAAAGGTTTGCCCGCCTTCGTTATCAATCCGTTACATACTAATCTGTACAGAAAAAGTCTAAGCCTTAGACAGACCAAAACGGATAAGGTAGATGCCCAAACAATTGCTTCTATGCTAATGTCTGATGTGAACTTAAAGTCCTACTCAGACACATCTTATCACAATGAAGAACTCAAGTCACTAACTCGTTATCGTTTTGATAAGGTAAAAGAACGAGCTGCATTAAAGGTATCGATTTCTCGCCTTGTCTGTATTCTTTTTCCTGAATTAGAAAAACTTGTTCCTGACTTACACA
The DNA here is from genome assembly GCA_023441145.1 of Bacillota bacterium. Classification (GTDB taxonomy): domain Bacteria; phylum Bacillota; class Clostridia; order Lachnospirales; family Lachnospiraceae; genus KM106-2. The sequence goes on along the minus strand of JAEZQN010000012.1, from coordinate 2,386 downwards.
TGAATTCTGTTTACTCTATGTTATATGAGTTTCCAGGAGCAAAACAGATAGCAACTGCACATCTTACCAGACTTTCAAATCTTCTAGAAGCGTCCTCTAAAGGACACTATCGAAAGGAAACCGCTATAGCGTTTAGAGAAGCAGCGAGAACTTCTATTGGATCAAATATGCCAGCTAAATCTCTTGAATTAAAGCACACCATTAAACTTATTCGCGAACTTGATGCCGAGATTGATGAAATTGAAAATGAAATCAAAATCATCATGGATAAAATCAATTCACCTATCCTAAGCATTCCAGGAATTAGTTATCGAATGGGTGCGATGATTATTGCTGAAATCGGAGACTTTGACAGATTTGACTCTCCAGATAAAATACTTGCTTACGCTGGTTTATCACCGTCCACATACCAATCCGGGCAGTTAAATAACTGTCATTCACGAATGGAAAAACGTGGTTCCAGATACCTTCGGTACGCACTATTTAATGCAACCATATATGTTTGTCGTTGGGATCCAACATTCAATGCTTACCTTGCCAAGAAGCGAACTGAAGGTAAGCACTATTATGTTGCGATTTCCCATGCAGCAAAGAAACTTGTCAGACTGATATATCAACTAGAATCATCTGGTCAGAATTATCAAAAGGCCATCTAGTTATTCCTATATCGTATCTTCTTTGAGAGCACCAATATGATGCTCTGTTTGCCATGCAATTTTCAATGTACTGATTGCGATGAAATAATCATCACCACTATACAAAAATATTTCTGTTTTAAACCCTAATCATTGACTTTCTTTAATAGTTAGTCTTATTTGCCATTTTTCCCATTATATCACAAGAATTTGCAATCGTAAACATGATAACATGTTTCTCTCTGATAGAATAACTTCAAGCCTTACCAAATCATCTATCCCAATGATTTCTTTTCCAAACGCTCTCGGCTTAGTATGCGAAAGCCTCCTTCTGTCTTCTCTAATATACCATCTTTGCAAAGCTTATTCATAATTCGGAAAATATGTCGATAACTCATGCCCACCGACTGTGCCACATCTACTAAGACATCTGTAAACTTCCCATTATGTTCTGCCATCATAATATAGGAGCAAAGTCTCTCTTCACTTGTATGTAAAGCCGCCGCAGTATATGCATTGCAGCTATTAAGAAGTTTCGTTGAGAGGCTTTTGGAGATGATATTCATAAACTCAATATTCTGTTTTAGATAGACCGAATTCTGTAAAAATGGGATTCCAATACAAGAGAATTCAGACACCGCAATTGCTGTAGTGGAAGCTCTGTAGTCACCAAGGGTTAGTTCAATATCACCTAGAATTTCTTTTGAAACATAATAGGAGAGGATTAAGTTCTTTCCATTCCTGGCATTGATAAATACTTTGGCTGTCCCGCTTACAACAAGATACAAATACTCCATGGTACATCCCTGACTTAGAATAACCTCTCCCACATCAAAGGTACACAACTGACAATCCATAAGTTCTAAATCATCTAAACTATACTGCAATAATAGTTCTCTATCTTCTAGCTCAATCCGTCTTCTCTTCACACCCTCACCTCCAATTATTAACATTATATATAATATCTTATTAAAACACCATGACAAATGTCCTATACTCCTAGTAACTAGAGGTGATACAATAGGTCTAGCAATCACGAAAGGGGGACTGTAAAATGTATCAGCTTCTCGTTTTACTTGTCGGTGTACTTATTTCTGTTATGGTATCCGTAAATGGAGACTTATCAAAATCCTTCGGAACCTATTATGCAGCAGTTATCATACATATCGTTGGTACTCTTTTTGCACTTGTAGTGTGCTATATGAAAAAGGAGAAAATTCGAAAAAAGGTGGTTGTCCCATTTTGGGCTTACCTTGGAGGAGCACTGGGTGTCGTGACAACACTGTTTAATAATTATGCTTTTACTCATACCAGTATGATGAGTATTGTAGCCCTTGGTCTGCTTGGCCAGAGTATCACTTCCAATATTATCGACGCTTTTGGATGGTTTGGCATGAAAAAACATCCCATTAGTAACACAACATGGATTGGCCTAGCTCTATCCTGTGTTGGCGTGGCAATCATGATGGATTATTCTGATGTGAATAAAATACTTGCAATGATTGTTTGTTTGGCAACTGGTGTCACCGTAGTAACATCACGATCAATAAACTCTCGCTTATCCTATGAAACAGGAGCCATTGTTAGTTCTTTTTATAATCATCTAGTTGGACTGCCAATCTGTATCCTCTTGGTTATTTTCCTTCCAACAACACAGGGGATTACCCTTAGTACAGTAAAGCCTTGGATGTTTTTTGGCGGCATTCTAGGCGTTATGGTAGTTTACCTCTATAACATTACTATACCGAAGG
>JAEZQN010000398.1 GCA_023441145.1 Bacillota bacterium | reverse complement strand
CCAATGACCAATGGTAGTATCTTTACCACGGCTGGCTTCCATCATTCTTCCATAAATACCGTTTGGAGTTACCTTATGTTTTTTACCCTCTTCTACTTCCACGCCGTCAATGTCAAATAATCCGAGTTTCTCCATATTTGGCATATTAAAAAAACGACTTGTGGACGCCGCTCGTAGTGTATTACTTCCAGCATCCATATAATCTGCTGCATCAGGAAGTTCACCGATGCCAACGCTATCTAATACGATTAAAAATACACGCTTCATAGACGTGTACCTCCTTTACTCTCAATTTCTACCATCATTAGTATGGTTTAATACTATTATTGGCTATTCATAAAATACAAGATATTATAAAAACCAAAAACGTAAAAAACACACATATAATGGCAATTATCTTTATTATACTCCATTTTGGCTAATACTTCCACAGCCACATATTGGTGTTTTTCTTGATGCCATCTTTCTGCCAGGTACCCTACAAATCCAATCTCCCCTTCTTCACTCCATGGCCATCTTTCTGCCAGGTACCCTACAAATCCTATCTCCCCTTCTTCACTTGCCTTTCCCTTCGGACGGTCTGCGTTCAGAAGGGGAGATAGCCTTGCAGGGCACCTGGCAGTTAGATGGCTTTAAGAAGCGGAGATAGCCTTGCAGGGCACCTGGCAGTTAGATGGCTTTAAGAAGCGGAGACAGCCTTGCAGGGTAACCTGGCAGTTAGATGGCTTTAAGAAGCGGAGACAGCCTTGTAGGGACGGCAGTTAGATGGCTTTAAGAAAAGCTATAGCCAAGTAGGATTAGCAGTAAGACTGTCCGTGGGAAGCCGAAAAGAAAACAGCAATATGTAAGCTATAGTTGCAGGATGTATCGTTTTAAAAATTACATGTGATTTTTATTATTTTTCATAGTATCACCCCAATTAAACCTTATTTTCTATTTTATATATAAATTCTTACCTAATAGTTTAAACAGTTTATCATACTTCTACATAAAAAAATGCCCCAGATGGGACTTTTGGTGTAAATTCCTTTTCTAGGGCATAATAATTCATTATTCTATTATCTTATTATATAGACTTACTCTACTGTTATATCAAAATTACTATTAGTATCGCTAATCTCACTTTTAAAGTTCACAATAGCTTGATCCCTAGTTACCTTTCCAGAGGTATAGTCACGAACATTTCCTGTCCAATAACTGCTAATCCTTTGATCCTGCCATGTCATATTCCTACTTTTTATGTTCTTACTAGCATCCATAAATACCTCAAACATATTTTGTCCACTTAAGATATCCATTTTTCCATTACTTTTCGCCATGACTATATTAGAAGCTACTGTTTGTTTTCTCATATGGGTTTCATCTAAAGTCCCATTTGCCATATAATATTGAAGACCAGTTTCACTAGTATCTAAAGTCATCCACTTTATTAGTTCAGCAACGGCGTTTGGAACCTTAGTATTCTTATTTACGAAAACCCATGTACCACCCCAGAAAAACTCTGTTGTAGGCTCACAAACAGCCCAGTCACCATAAGTACCTTCTCCATTTTCATCGCCCTCACAGTAACTAGCTAGAGTATCGGTGATGAACCATGAAGGTCCAAAGAAACCAAATATCTCTTTACTGCCAGTCCCAGCCATGTCAGCAAACCAGGCTTCTGTCCATTGATCAGTATCATTGGAATAGCCACTATCTTTTAACTTCTTAGCAAGATCTAAAAAATCTTCACGCTTAGGATCGATCGAAAGTCTACCATCAACCACCCAGCCTTGCTCAGCACTTCTTTCAACCGGGTTCCAAATGTCTCCATCCCCTGAAACAATCCCATAACCTTTCGTTTTTAACTCTTTTGCTGTCTGAAAGAAATTATCCCAAGCGCCGCCTATCTTATCTTTAATCACCTTAGGGTTATCCGTTCCCCAAACCTTTCTAGCAATAGAACGACGATAAATGAACGCTCCAGGAGAAGCTTCCGTGCAAAGACCTACTATACTCCCATCTTCTCTTGTACCTATATCAACGGTATACTGCATAAGCCCTGCTTGTTTGATAAGAGTATCCACATCAATTCCTAACTCCTTGTACGCTGCTACATAGGAAGACATATCCCCTTTGGAGTATTTCGTAATGTAAGAAGCATCTACCATGAAAATATCGGGTACATTCTCTGTATTATCTTGTAATCTACCGTGAAGCTCTAAAATATATTCTTCAGTATCTCGACTCATTACTTGTTCTATCTCGTAAGGAAAATCCGGATGACTCTCTTTAAACCTCTTTAAGAATCCATCTTCTATATCATCAAAAGCTGCAATTTTGATTACCTTTACATTTGGGTCATCCGTTGGTTTTGGTTTGATTGTTTCTTTTGTAGATGGAACGGGAGAATTATTCACTCCTTCTTTACTGTCATCACAGCTTGTTAATGTAAATGACATCATAAGAATACAACTAATAAATAATGCTATAAAGTGTTTCATATAATTAATCCTCCCCTAAAATATGTGACTTTACTCCGTGCTAACTTTTACTCTGTAATCTGTAGGTTATCCTTAATTTCTTGTTTAAAGTTCTTTATTGCCTGCTCACGACTCACATTTCCAGTCGCGTATTCACGAACATTCTTCCTCCAATAATTATTGATAGACTCATCATACCGAGTTACATTCTTACCGTTTACATTCTTACTTGCCGAAATGAAAACATCAAACATATTCTGTCCATCCAGAATATCTAAACTACCATCAGTCTTACTCATTACGGCATTAGAGGCTACCGTTTGCTTTTGCATATTTTCCTCATCTAAAGTTCCATTTGCCATAAAGGATTGAAGACCTGTCTCACTGGTATCCAAAGTCATCCACTTAATTAATTCACCAACTGCTTTAGGAACCTTCGTATTTTTATTTGCAAACACCCAAGTACCTCCCCAAAAGAAAGGAGTAGTAGGTTCACATACTGCCCAGTCACCATAGGTTCCTTGCCCAGATTTTTCTCCATCACAGTGAATCTTTAGCGTATCAGTAATAAGCCAAGCAGGCCCAAAAAAACCAAAGACTTTTTTATCACCGCCATCTTTCATGTCATTAAACCAATCTTCTTGCCAACTCTGAGTATCATTGGAATAATCATTATCTTGTAGCTTCTTAGCAATATTCAAGTAAGCTTCTCGTTTAGGGTCGATAACAAGTTCCCCATCAACAACCCATCCCTGGTTAGCACTGTTCTGGACCGCATTCCATACATCACCCTCTCCAGAAACAATCCTATAACCCTTCTCTTTTAAATCTTCTGCTGCTTTAAAGAAGTTCTCCCAAGTGCCACCTATTTTCTGTTTGATTTCGTCTGGCTCATCAGTGCCCCAAACATCTATCGCAATAGAACGCCGATAGATAAAGGCCCCAGCATCTGAACTCGCACTAAGGGCTACAACATTTCCATCCCCTCTTTTACCTACATCAACAATATATTGTGCAATGTCTGCCTCTTTAATAAGTAAATCCACATCAATACCTAAATCTTTGTAAGCAGCTGCATAGGAAGAATACTCTCCCTGGGTGTATTTCATTACATCTGTTACATCTGTAAAATAGATATCCGGAGCTTCTCCTCCTCCAGCCTCTAGTGCCCCATCCAGTTGAGGTGCATATTCCATTAACCCACCATAGATCACTTGCTCTATCCTATATGGGAAATCTGGATGAAGTTCTTCAAACTTCTTTATCAGTCCTGCTCTCTCATCATTACGAGAGGCAATCCTTATTACCTTTACATTTGGGTCATCAGATATAGTTGGGGTTACTGTTGGGCCATTAGTTTGTTTGGCATCAGAACTAGCTGTTACGGATACATTAGGAGTGTTACTTGACTCCTTTTTACTGTCTCCACAGCTTGTTAATGTAAATGACATGATAAGAATGCAACTAATGAATAAAGCAATAAAACGTTTCATATACTCCTCCTCTAAGCTCATATTACTTTTAATTTTATACTACAAAGAATGACATACTTATGTATTATTTTGATTCATCATAAACTGTCCTTATTAGCAACTTATTATTAACTTGTTATCGACTTGTAAATTTCTTCTTATACCCCTCTTTCTTCCGTGTACCCTTAACAGCTGTATCCCCCTTCTTCACCTACGGCCCTCTTTCTTCCGTATACCCTTAACAGCTGGATCCCCTTCTTCGCTTGCCTTTCCCTTCGGACGGTCAGCGTTCAGAAGGGGATCCAGCTGTTAAGGGACGGTAGAAAGAAGGGCTTATGAAGGGGATACAGCCGTTAAGGGACGGTAGAAAGAAGGGCTTATGAAGAAGCGGTAGCTATTAGGG
>JAEZQN010000391.1 GCA_023441145.1 Bacillota bacterium | reverse complement strand
AAGAACGTAAATAGTTCTTTTAAGGGTAGTGGGTTGTTAGAGTGTCTGAGAGAAAAAGAAGAAGACACCATCATAATTGTTGGCTTACTAACCGATTTTTGTATTGATGCCACAATAAAATCTGGTTTTGAGCTTGGTTTTAAAATGATAGTTCCTAGCAATACCAATACTACATTTAGTAATGAATTTATGTCTGGGGAAACCACTTACAAATATTATAATGAGTTCATTTGGAATAAACGATACGCAGAATGCATTCCTTTCGAGGAAGTACTTGATTTGATGAAAAAATAATATTTATATCAATTTCCATATTCAGATGGTAGATTAGCTATTAATATATTAAAATAATTCCTTCAAATAAAATGTCACAAAATCCATAATTTTGGATAGAACAATATAGTTAATAACAGCTTTTACTGTCGATGTTGAAAAATTTTAAAACACTTCAATATTTGTGGGAAATCCTTTTCTTGGTTAAAGCTTGCTTTACATAGCAACTCAAAAATATGAATATTTCATAGTACTATTTGAAAATTTATGGTATAATTATTAGTATATAATAGAATTTTGGAGGATATGATGCAGGTAAATTCAATTTCTTCAAGTACAAATATAAATAGTTCCAAGAAGAGTAGTGGTTCTGTAAGTGGTGATGGAAGCTTTCAATCTTATCTAGGGGAAACCAAAGAACTGGATGCGATTTTTAGGAAGGCTGCCAAGACTTATGGGGTGGATGTAAACCTGTTAAAGTCTGTGGCTAGAGTAGAGTCCAACTTCCGTAAAGATGCTGTGAGCTGTGTAGGGGCAGTAGGAATTATGCAACTTATGCCAAGAACGGCTAAAGGGCTCGGTGTAAAAGATAGCTATGATCCTGAGCAGAACATCATGGGTGGGGCGAAACTATTATCACAGCTACTAGATAAATATGATCAGGATGTGGAACTGGCTTTAGCTGGTTATAATGCAGGTTCTGGAAATGTAAAAAAATATGGTGGAGTACCACCTTGGAAATCCGTACATAATTATATTAATAAGGTTCTTGGGTTTTATAAAGAAAGCGATTCGGGTACAATTGCCACGAATAGTTCTGTAGACACTACGATAAAAACGGAGAAAGAACCAGAAGAAGTGAAAACCCAAGCTACTATTTCCACTGCTTATTATCAGGCTGGAACTACTAGCACAGCTGACCAGTTGACAGCTATGCTGGATGCTTTAAATATTTCCTCCGAAGCATCTAGAACTGAATTAGATAATATATTTAGTTATGATAAATATCTAAAGTTTATAGAGCTATATTTTGAAGAGCAGGAAAAAGAGAAGAAGGATACAGAGGAAGATGAGAATGGTATTATGAAGAATGCCTCAGGGCTACAGATTTCCTCTTCTGTGTCAAATATGCTAAAGCAAGTTTAAAAATTTGTTGTAATAATTTCATATTTCTTAAACCTCGGTGTCATACTAAATCATATATGTATGAACTGAGGAGGTTTAAAAATGTCAGTACAAGATGTTGAAATGTTGTTTAAGTTTATTGGCGGATTGGGACTCTTCCTTTATGGCATGAGTACCATGGCTGAAGGACTTCAGAAGTCCGCAGGGAACAAAACAAAAAAGCTCATGGGAGTACTGACAAATAACCGTTTTTTGGCTGTTGCAGTGGGAGCGTTAATCACGGCTCTTATACAAAGTAGCTCAGCCACTACTGTTATGGTAGTGGGGTTTGTCAACGCTGGAGTACTTTCATTAGTACAGGCAGTTGGTGTCATTATGGGAGCGAATGTAGGAACAACTATTACAGCTTGGATTGTGTCCATGAACGAGTGGGGCAGCTTTCTAAAACCAGAGTTTTTCGCTCCTGTACTAGTTGGTATAGGAGCTTTCTTATTGATGTTTGCAAAAGGGGAAAGGAAAAGGGAGATTGGTGGAATTCTAGTAGGATTTGGTGTACTGTTTATTGGTCTATCTTTTATGTCAGATGCCATAAAGCCTTATCGATCTTCTCCAGTTTTTGAGAAAGCCTTTGTTTTATTCGGAAGAAATCCATTTCTCGGAGTCCTTGCAGGAGCATTGGTCACAGCTATAATACAAAGCTCCTCTGCATCCGTTAGTATCTTACAAACATTGGCTCTTAATGGTGTCGTTAATTGGAATTCTGCTGTATTCATTACTCTTGGACAGAATATTGGAACCTGTATCACAGCTTTACTTTCTAGTGCCGGTGCTTCTAAAAATGCCAAGAGAGCTGCCGTGATTCATCTGTTATTCAATACCATAGGAGCAGTCATTTTTGGTGTTATTATGTATATTCTTTTCACTATGTATAGTAACTGGGCGTCGGCAAGCATAAACAGCGTACAGATTTCTATTTTTCATACTGTATTTAATGTAGGAAACACCTTGCTACTATTTCCATTTGCTAACTTTCTTGTTAAGATTTCCACTCGTATTGTAAAAGAAGGTAAAGAAGAGGTAGAGCCAAAGGTAGTCAATGTAGTGGAGGAGACAAAAAATCGCCTAAATCAAAGGTTTTCAGAGACTCCATCCTTTGCAGTAGAGGTTGTAAGTAGAGAGATCGTAACAATGGGAGATATCACTTTAGATACTTGTAGACTAGCGGTGAGGGCTCTTTTAGAAAATAATCAAGATGATATTGATGAGGTAGTTAGACGAGAGAAGGACATCAATGGACTGCAAAAGGTCCTTACTCAGTATCTCATTACGGTAAATATCAGTGCTCTTAATGAACAGCAATATCTTACAATTAAGAATCTTCTATATACTATTAATGATATTGAGAGAATTGGTGACCATGCGGAGAACTTGGTGGAACTGGCCTCAGAAAAAATCAGAGAAAATCTAGAATTCTCTAAGGAAGCAGTAGATAACTTAAAAATCATGGCGGATAAAGTGCTTGAAGCAGTGGATAAGTCCTTGGAAGCTAGAAAACAGATGGATAGAAAGATTGCAGAAAGTGTGAATCAGTATGAAGAAGCGGTGGATGCCATGGAGGTTAGATTACGAGAGGAGCATGTGCACCGGTTGTCTAAGAATCAGTGTTCAGCTGAAAGTGGAGTTGTATATGTAGATGCATTATCGAACCTAGAGCGCATATCAGATCATGCTTACAACATTGCAGGCTATGTAATAGAAGAGATAGCATAAAAAAAGGTGTTCGCCTTTTATGAGGTGAACACCTTTTTATATAGTAGAACTTTTACTGTATATCCAGTTTTTTTTGTTCTAATTTGCGGGTGACCAGTTGTTTTATTATTGTGTGGCAAACGGATACTAGTGGGATAAAGGTAATCATACCCACAATACCTAAAAGTCGTCCTCCAATTGTTACTGCTACAATCACCCAGATAGGAGGAAGACCTACTGCATTACCAACTATCTTTGGATAAATAAAGCTAGAATCCAACTGTTGTATCACCATAAAGAGTAGTAAAAACAGTAGTGCTTGCCAAGGATTACTCATAAGAAGCAAAAAAGCACTGGAATAGCTAGAAATATAGGATCCAATAATAGGTATAAATGACATAAAAGCGATAAAAACACTGATTAATAAAGCATAGGGAAATTGAAGTAGGGATAGTAATGGGAAAAATATGAGAAACTGTATAAGTGCTTCTATACATTGCCCAGAAATAAATTTGGAGAA
>JAEZQN010000382.1 GCA_023441145.1 Bacillota bacterium | reverse complement strand
GTTGATACCTCTTTCTTTGTTTCCCATTGGTTGATTTTGTATCCTATAGTACCGTTACAATCCATTGCTTTTTACAAAAAAACACTTTATAATCGAGGTATAGAAAAGGAGAATACTATTATGGATACCTTTAATATAGCAGAAAACATCATACGTTTTCGAAACAAAAAAAAATTAACACAGGAACAGTTAGCAGACTTTGTCGGTGTCACTAAGGCCTCAGTTTCTAAGTGGGAAACCAAAAAAAGCACACCAGACATTGCTCTTCTACCAAAGCTTGCCACCTTTTTTGATGTAACCGTGGACGAGTTGTTAGGTTATAACCCTCAACTTAGTAAAGAGCAAATACTAAGATTGTATCATGAGATTGCTACGGATTTTGCTGAATCCCCTTTTGAAGACACCATAGAAAAAACCAAGCAACTTGTGAAGCAGTATTACAACTGTTACCCCTTCCTCATTAAAATTTGTCTACTTTGGTTAAACCATTATACGCTGACGAATACCCCAGACAAGCAAAAAGAAATTCTAGAGTCTATGACTAAGCTCTGTGAACATATTATGTCTAATTGTCAAGATTTAGGTACCTGTAATGATGCCATGATTATAAAAGCCTATGCAAACCTACTATTAGGGAAAGGCTCTGAGGTAATTGAAAACCTAAATGATACCATTAGACCAGAGCGGCTTGCCAATCAAAGTGAATCCTTACTAATCGATGCCTATCTCCTTGTAGGTGATGTCAAGAAAGCAGATGGGTTAACACAACTAAGCATGTATAATCATCTACTAATATTAATAGGTAATTCTACAAAATATCTAATGATTCACAGTCATGAATTAGCCATTTGTGAAGAAACCATACTCCGTGCTTCCAACCTAATAAAGACCTATCAGCTAGAGAAATTAAACCCCAATGCCTCTGGTATATTGTACTATCACGCTGCAGTCATCTATGCTATGCATAACAAAAAGGAACGTGCCATTCATTATCTTACGATGTGTAGTTCCTGTATGAGGATTTTACTATCTGAAGAAACAATTACGCTCCACGGCGATGACTATTTCACATTAATCGAAGAACAGTTTGCCGAGTTTGGTATAGATGAGGATGCCCCTAGAAGTAGAAAACTTATTGTTGAAGATATCAAGGGGCTCCTAAACCACCCTGCTTTTGCGGTGTTAGAAGACGAACCTGAATATCAAAAATTAAAAAATAATCTTATGGAGGTAAAATAAGTATGCCACAACAACTACAAGAATTACTACCATTTCTAATTCCACTAATCGTGGTGGAGTTTCTCTTACTTGCCTATACTCTATGGCACATTCTTACTCACAAAAATTATAAGAGAGGCAATCGTACACTCTGGTTAATCGTTGCTATTGTAGGTATGAATTACATCGGACCTATTCTGTATTTCATTTTAGGTCGAGAGGAGCAATAATGAATATTTTAGAGATCTCTCACCTTTATAAGTCCTTTGGCCAAAATAAGGTAATTGAGGATTTATACCTTAATGTACCTGAACATGCTATCTTTGGCTTTGTTGGACAAAATGGTGCAGGAAAAACTACAACCATGAAAATGATACTAGGCCTTCAAAAGCCTGATGATGGTGAAATCCGAGTTAACAATTCCTTAGTATCCTATGGGCAGAATAACACAAATCAATACATTGGCTATCTACCAGATGTACCAGAATTCTATGGTTATATGACCCCAAAGGAATATCTAATGCTGTGTGGTCAGATCACAGGCATGAAGAAAGAGGATATTAGGAATAAATCAGAAGAGTTACTGGAGCTAGTTGGCCTCAAATCAGCTAATAAGCGTATTCACAGTTTCTCTCGTGGTATGAAGCAAAGACTTGGTATTGCCCAAGCTCTTCTTAATAGTCCTAAGCTTCTTATCTGCGACGAACCAACATCTGCTCTTGACCCCGTTGGGAGAAAAGAAATACTAGATATCCTATACAATGTCAGGGAGCATACCACTGTCCTTTTCTCTACACACATTCTTGCCGACGTTGATCGTATCTGTGATCATATCGCGTTCTTACATGATGGAACTATTGCTCTTGAAGGGACCATCGATGATATTAAGAGCATGAGAAAAGGAAATAGCATTGAAATTGACTTCTACACTGCGAAAGATACTAAGCTTTTTGCTTCCCTTTACCCTGGTGGTACAGTATCAGGCGAAACCAAGCTTCTATTCTCAAAAAAAAGTGAAAAAGACATGCTTAAGATGCTGGAATTCCTATGGCAAAACAATATTGTGATTCAGCGTATAGAAAGGCTAGAGCCCACATTGGAGGATATGTTTTTGGAGGTAGTCGGCAAATGAGACAATTAATCACTTTTACCAAAAAGGAATTTACAGAACAACTACGTTCTGGACGATTGCTAATTCTAACTATTATCTTTACTTTGTTTGGTCTTATGAATCCCGCTATCACAAAGATTACTCCATGGATGATGGACCTATTGGCAGAAGATCTAGAAAAAAGCGGTATTTCATTTGCAAATATACAGGTAGATGCTCTAACCTCTTGGGCCCAATTCTTCAAAAACATGCCCATTGCACTCATCATCTTTCTAGTTATGTCTGGAGGCATTCTATCCTTGGAATATCAAAAAGGTACTCTAATTAATATCATTACCAAAGGACTAAGCCGTTATAAGATAATTATTTCCAAAACTGTAGCAATGTCTGTTCTTTGGACTCTTGGTTATCTACTTAGCTACGGTATCACCTATGGATACAATGCCTATTATTGGGATAATAGCATAGCAAAAAATGTAGTATTTGCAGCTTTTTGCTTCTATTTATTAGGTTTATGGCTGATTAGCATAATCCCACTGGCTTCCACAATCTTTACCTCTACTTCTTCTATCATATTATCAGTAGGTGGTGCTTTCTTGACTGTATACTTACTTGGCTTACTGCCAGCCTTAAAGGAATATTCACCTATTCACCTAATGGACTCTAATACTCTACTTACAGGCGCATCTAGCGTAGACCAGTATTTCGTAGCCATGATTATCACTGTATTTTTAATAGGAATTAATATAGCATCATCTATAGCTCTATTCAATCGAAAAAACATCTAAAACAAAGAAGAAGGTACCTAAAACGGGTACCTTCCTCTTTATTCTATATATTTTATTATTTTAATATCTTAATCTTACCGATAATAGGAAGTTCTTTCTCTTCACCGTTTACTGCATTTATAATTCCTAAGATAGCAAGTACACCAAAGAAAATCCAAACCAGACTAAGAAGACCAATAAGTAGTATATACACTCCTCCTCTTGAACCTGTCAACCAACTAAAAGGAAATATAGCGGCTAGAATTATAGAAAGTATACTGTAGATTACTACATAACCTATCTCTACAATAGCTAGAACCAAACCTTGGTTAGCATGGAAACGAGCAAACTTAGACCTAGGTGCTGCAAAAATTGGAATTAACACTAACCATGACAGATATGCCAACACACCCATTATCTTATTCTCCTGTGCATCACTTAATGGCGCATATGCTCCAGGGCCTGCTTGATTAGGATTATTATTCATATAACCTTGACCATTATTGGAATACCCTTGTTGTTGCTGTTGATATTGCTGATTCTGTTGATATTGTTGATTCTGCTGATATTGCTGATTCTGCTGATATTGCTGATTCTGCTGATATTGTTGGTTTTGATCACCTTGTACCGGAGCTCCATTACTCATCTGTGCTCCACAGCTTGGACAAAAATTAATACCGTCAACAACTTGAGTCCCACATCTTCCACAAAAAGCCATTCTAATACCTCCTACATAATTATTCTTATTACTATGTACTTACTCTTATAGCATACCAAAAAAACTCTTTATCTACAATGCATTTCAAATGTCATTATATTGGTTTTTTCTCCAGAAATAACAATCATTACTGACGACTACTACAGGTGGAGAGTTTCGCTTGCGAAACAATTTCCTCGTATGTTAAATTAATTGTAGTTCCTCATTCTGTTCTTGAATGAGTATACTGTTT
>JAEZQN010000351.1 GCA_023441145.1 Bacillota bacterium | reverse complement strand
GTATTGCTATTACTGACCACGGTGTGATGTATGGTGTCATTGATTTTTATAAAGCTGCAAAGAAGCAGGGAATTCGACCTATTATTGGCTGTGAAGTATATGTTGCACCAAATTCACGCTTTGATCGTGAAACTGGTGGTGAATCAGGAAAATACAATCATTTAGTTCTTTTGGCCCAAAACAATACTGGATACCAGAATCTGATTAAGATAGTATCCAGAGGTTTTACAGAAGGCTTTTATTATAAACCAAGAATCGATGTAGAATTACTAGAGGAATATCATGAAGGATTGATTGCATTAAGTGCCTGTCTTGCTGGTGAAGTTGCTACAAACATAAGACGAGGTTTTTATGAGGAAGCAAAGAAGACGGCATTAAAATTACAGTCTATTTTTGGAGAGGATAATTTCTATCTAGAGCTTCAGGATCATGGCATTCCAATGCAAACTACTGTGAATCAGAGTTTGCTACGTATGCACCAGGAGACTGGAATCCCTTTGGTTGCGACTAATGATGTGCACTATATCTATGATACTGACGCACTATCTCATGATATTCTTTTGTGTATCCAAACACAGAAAAAGGTATCGGATGAGGACCGCATGCGCTATGAAGGCGGACAGTACTATCTGAAATCTCCAGAAGAGATGGAAGCGTTATTCCCTTATTGCAAGGAAGCCTTAGAAAATACGGCAAAGATTGCAAAACGATGTAATGTAGATATTGAATTTGGTAATTATAAGCTACCTAAGTTTGATGTACCAGAGGGGTATACCGCCTCTGAGTACCTATATAAGGTTTGTAAGGAAGGATTAGAAAAGAGATATAAAGATCCAACTAAGGATTTAACAGACCGATTAGACTATGAACTTTCTACAATAGCAGGAATGGGATTTGTAGATTACTTTCTTATCGTATGGGATTTTATCAAATATGCCAAGGATCATGGAATAGCAGTAGGACCGGGAAGAGGTTCTGCAGCCGGAAGTATCGTTGCCTATTCTCTAGGTATTACTAATATTGATCCAATCAAATATAATCTATTGTTTGAGCGTTTTCTTAATCCAGAACGTCTAACTATGCCAGATATCGATATTGACTTCTGCTATGAACGCCGTCAAGAAGTAATTGACTATGTGGTACAAAAATATGGGAAAGAACGTGTGGTTCAGATTGTTACCTTTGGTACAATGGCTGCTAGACTTGTAATCAGAGATGTAGGCCGAGCTATGGATTTAAGCTATGCCTATGTGGATTCTATTGCTAAGATGATACCAAATGAGTTAGGTATAACCATTGAAAAGGCATTGAAGAGCAATAAGGAATTGAAGGAATTATATGAGCAGGATGAACAGGCAAAATATCTTCTAGATATGTCTATGCGTTTAGAAGGCTTGCCAAGGCATACCTCTATGCATGCGGCAGGTGTTGTAATTAGTAAAGATGCCGTGGATGAGTATGTACCGTTGTCTAAATCCTCCGATGATTCGATTACCACTCAGTATACTATGACCACGCTAGAGGAGCTTGGTCTTTTAAAGATGGATTTCTTAGGCCTTAGGACATTAACTGTAATCCGAGATGCAGTAGAGATTATTAATAGGAATTTACCTGAGGAAAAGAGAATAAATATAGATAATATTGATTACAATGATAAGTCGGTTTTTGATATGATTAGCTCTGGTCGCTGCGAAGGTGTATTTCAGCTGGAAAGTGCAGGAATGATGAGCTTTATGAAGGAATTAAAACCGCATAATATAGAAGATGTCATTGCGGGTATTTCCTTATACCGTCCGGGGCCTATGGATTTTATTCCAAAGTATATTAAGGGGAAAAATGAGTCAGGTAGCATTCAATATGAATGTCCTCAGCTAGAACCGATTCTTGCTCCAACTCACGGCTGTATTGTATATCAGGAGCAGGTTATGCAGATTGTTCGAGATTTGGCGGGTTATAGCTATGGACGAAGTGATTTACTGAGAAGAGCTATGTCCAAGAAAAAAGCGGATGTAATGGAGAAGGAACGAAAGAACTTCGTATATGGTAATCCAGAGGAAGGCGTAGTAGGCTGTGTGAACAATGGAATACCAGAGGCTGTGGCAAATCACATCTATGATGAGATGGTGGACTTTGCAAAATATGCCTTTAACAAGTCTCATGCAGCTGCTTATGCTGTAGTTTCTTATCAGACAGCCTATTTAAAGTGCTATTATCCAGTCGAGTTTATGGCAGCTCTTATGACCTCTGTAATTGATAATGGAAATAAAGTTTCCCAATATATTATGACCTCTAGGCAGATGGGAATAGAAATCCTACCTCCTGATATTAATGAGGGTGAGGGGGGCTTTAGTGTCAATGGCTCCTCTATTCGTTATGGACTTTCTGCTATCAAGGGGTTAGGTGGTTCTGTTATTGAGACCATTGTAGAGGAAAGAACTAAGGGAGGACCATTTCTCTCTTTGAAGGATTTTGCTAGCCGTTTAAGTGGCAAAGAAGTGAATAAAAGAACCATAGAAAGCTTCATTAAGGCAGGAGCTTTTGATTCCATGCCTGGTACTAGAAAGCAGAAGATGATGGTATATGTGCAGATTTTAGATGGAGTAGCCCAGGAAAAGAAGAAAAACCTCGAGGGTCAACTTAGTCTCTTTGATTTTGCAGGAGAAGAGCAGGTTAAGCCGGTTGATGAAACCTTTCCTGACGTTGGAGAATATCCAAAGGAGATGCTCCTTGGCTTTGAAAAGGAAGTTCTAGGTATTTATGTCAGCGGTCATCCACTTGAGGAATACGAGGATCTATGGAGAAAAAATATTACTAATACCACCATGGACTTTGCTATCGATGAGGAAACGGATACTGTAAAGGCTAGAGACGGGGAGACAGCCGTTGTTGGTGGAATGGTTATAGCTAAAGTTATTAAAACCACTCGTACCAATAGTACTATGGCTTTTATTACTCTGGAGGATTTGTATGGAACAGTAGAGGTAATCATTTTTCCTAGGGATTATGAAAAATATAGGAATTTGCTATCAGAGGATAAAAAGCTCTTTATTAGGGGTAAAATAACAGTAGAAGAAGATAAGCCAGGCAAGGTAATCTGCCAAAGTATCATTCCATTTGAAGAGGTACCAAAGGACGTTTGGATTAAGTTTAAGGATATACCAGCATATATGGAAAAGAAAGATAGTATTGACCAGATTGTTGTGAATTGTGAGGGAAAAGACCATCTTTGGATTTATTGCGAGCATGAAAAACAGAGAAAACGCATCCCACATATAGCTGTAAACCAAGAACTAGTTGCGAAACTTATCGAAACTTTCGGAAAAGAAAATATTAAAGTTGTCGAAACTAGTATTGATTAATCTTGATAAATGAATTAAAATATATCAAAATAGGTCAGTATATTAAAGTAATAGGGTTCTATTGGAGGTTGGACAGAAATGAGTAAAGAAGTAAACACCATAGGAGTGTTAACAAGTGGCGGAGATGCACCTGGTATGAACGCTGCAATACGTGCTGTTGTGCGTAGTGCATTAGCCAATGGAAAAAAAGTAAAAGGTATTCGTAGAGGATATTCAGGACTTCTTGAAGAAGATATTATAGATATGGATGCAGCGAGCGTAGCTGATATCATTCAAAGAGGTGGTACTATTCTTTATACAGCGCGTTGTGCTGAAATGAGAACAGAGGAAGGGCAGAAAAAAGCTGCAGAGATTTGTAAAAAGCATGGAATTGACGGCCTTGTAGTAATTGGTGGAGATGGTTCCTTCCAAGGGGCAAGAAAGCTTGCTAATCTCGGAGTTAATACAGTAGGTCTTCCTGGAACAATTGATTTGGATATTGCATGTACAGACTACACAATTGGTTTTGACACCGCGGTAAATACAGCGATGGAATCCATCGATAAGGTTCGTGATACTTCTACTTCCCATGAAAGATGTAGTATTATTGAAGTTATGGGACGTCATGCAGGCTACATTGCCTTATGGTGTGGTATTGCCAATGGTGCTGAGGATATTCTTATCACTGAAAGATATGACAATGATGAACAAAAAATCATAGATAGTATCATTGAGAAGAGAAAAGTTGGTAAGAAACATCATATCATTGTAAATGCAGAGGGTATTGGCGATTCCTACGGTATGGCTAAGAGAATCGAAGAAGCTACAGGAATTGAAACAAGAGCGACTATTATTGGTCATATTCAACGTGGTGGTAGTCCGACTTGTAAGGACAGAGTGTATGCCTCTATGATGGGATCTAAAGCCGTTGATTTATTATGTCAGGGAGCTTCAAATCGAGTAGTTGGATACCGTAACGGTGAATTTGTAGATTTCGATATCATGGAAGCACTAGAGATGACAAAGGACGTAGATGAATATATGTACCAGTTATCTAAAAAGTTATCTAGATAGATAGTAATTAGAACAGGATGAAGAGTTGATTTTACACTTTTCATCCTGTTTCTTTCATAGCTAAGGAGGTTTTGTTATGAATAGAAAGAAGAAATTTTTAAGCTACTATAAACCATATTTGAATATCTTTGTTATGGATATGTTTTGCGCATTTCTTCTAGCAGGGATATCTTTAATCTATCCTCTTATTGTTCGTTATATTACCAATGATGTATTGGTTAACACGGTAGGAGGGAAGGCAATTGAGATTATTGTATTACTTGCGGGAGTGATGGTTGTTTTAGCAATCGTGGAATACTGTTG
>JAEZQN010000270.1 GCA_023441145.1 Bacillota bacterium | reverse complement strand
GAATTAAGTTGACATTGCATAGACTTGATGGTATTTTAGATGGTGATTTATATGAAATTATTGACAGTTTAACAGCAGCTGACCAAGCGGCAAAACTAAGTAAAATGCAAGAGGAATAGGAAAAATGGGTGAATATGAGGAGCCAGACGAAAGTTTTCGGAGCAAGCTAAAACATTTATTTCACAGAAAGAGCTTTACAACAACACAAATGATTGCCTATGGCTTTTTGACTGCAATATTGGTTGGGGGTATATTACTTACCCTTCCAATCTCTGCAGCAGATGGCAAAAGTACTAATTTTATAGATGCCCTATTTACTTCAACAACTTCTATCTGTGTTACAGGGTTAACTACTGTAACTACAGCTACCCATTGGAGTTTGTTTGGGAAGATTGTAATTCTTTGCTTGATACAATTCGGAGGCCTAGGGGTGGTAACATTTACTACTTCTATTTTGATGATTTTAAGAAAAAGAATTACGCTAAAAGATCGACTATTAATTCAGGATGCTTATAATTTGGATACCCTACAAGGCCTAGTAAAGCTGACTAAGCGTATTATTAAGGGGACTCTATTGGTAGAAGCAGTTGGAGCAATGTTCTTTCTGTTTCAGTTTATCCCTGATTACGGTCTTATAAAGGGCGCAGGAATATCCATCTTTACGTCGGTATCTGCCTTCTGTAATGCGGGTATTGACCTGATAGGAGAAACTAGTTTACAACCATACCAGTTCTCACCACTTATTAATATTACAATAATGCTACTTATTATCATTGGTGGTATTGGATATCCCGTTTGGTGGGATCTAATTAACACCTTTAAGAAAAGGTGTAAGGATAAGGTAAAAGGACGAGTACTGTTTCGAAAGATGGAGCTACATACCAAGGTAGTTCTCACAATGACTGCAATTCTTATATTTGGAGGCGGTTTACTCATTCTATTACTGGAGTATAACAACCAGGGAACTATTGGGAATATGTCTTTTGGAAATAAGGTTATGGCTTCCTTGTTTCAATCGGTCACTACAAGAACAGCTGGGTTCTTTACAATTCCACAGGCAGAGATGCATGAATCAACTTCTTTCGTCAGCATTATACTGATGTTTATAGGAGGTTCCCCATCTGGTACCGCAGGTGGTATTAAGACAGTTACTACTGTAGTTCTTATTATGGCTTTATGGACTAGCATTCGCAATAAACAGGATGTGGAAATCTATAAAAGGCAAGTAACAGATAGCTTTGTAAGAAAAAGTATGACAGTATTTGGACTGAGCTTTTTGGTACTTTGTACTAGCACCTTTATACTAACCATAACAGAAAATAAGCGGTTCTTAGATTTGTTATTTGAGACAACATCTGCTATTGGTACAGTTGGATTAACAAGGAATGTTACCACAGAACTGACCGATATAGGAAAGATTGTAATTATTATAACAATGTATCTTGGACGTATTGGACCAATTACTTTGGCTCTTGCATTTAATTCTAGAAAGAGAGAAAAGACCAATAGTAGAAAGTTGCCTACGGATAAGATAATGGTGGGATAGAGAGGTAATCATATGGTGAAGAAGGAATTTGTTGTTTTTGGTTTAGGAAGATTTGGGAAAAGTGTTGCAACTACTTTGGCTGAAGCTGGTTGTGAAGTGTTAGTTGTTGATAACGATGAAGATAAAATAAATGAAGTGGCAGATGTTGTTACCTGTGCGGTAAGGGCAGATGTTTGTGATGCAGAATCTATGGAGAGCCTTGGAGTAAGCAATTTTGATGGTGCTATTGTAGCCATTGGAGAGAGTTTAGAGGCTAGTGTTATGGTTACTATTCTTGCTAAAGAGATGGGGATACCTTTTGTTTTAGCAAAGGCACAAACAGAGATTCATGCTAAGGTTTTAAGAAAGGTTGGGGCTGATAAAGTTGTATTTCCTGAAAAGGAAACTGGTATGCGTATTGCACACAACCTTATTATGGGCAATATGTTTAATGCCATTGAACTTTCCTCCACCACAAGCATGATGGAGCTTGATGTTCTACCAAGCTGGGATGGATATAGTATGAAACAACTTAATCTTCGTGCTAAATACAGAATTAATGTAATTGGGTTAAAGCGAGGAGAAAAGTTAGATATTAATCCAGATCCAGATGAGAAACTAACAATAGAGGATATTCTTGTAGTAATTGGAAATAATGAAATATTAAACAAATTAGCAGCTATGAGTAATCCGGAGTAACAAAGGAATATTATGATAACTAGTAGCAGTAACAGTAAGGTAAAACAGGTAATACAACTGAAGAAAAAAGCAAAAGCTAGAGCAGAAGCTGGAGTTTTTCTAGTGGAAGGATTTAAGATGGTGGAGGAAGCTATCAATTTTGGGATTCAGGAGGTTTTTGTATCGGAATCCAAAGAGGAAGAGCTTTTAAATCAACCAGGAAAAGTACTTCAGACACTGTCTTATGAGGTGGTGAGCGACAAACTGTTTTCTCAGATGTCTGATACAGTAACGCCTCAAGGTATTCTAGCTACAGTCCGCATGCCTAAATATTCTATGGAATCTATTATTGCAAGACCTAAGGGACACTTGGTTTTACTAGAGAATCTTAGAGATCCAGGTAATCTAGGAACTATAATACGTTCTGCTGAAGGTGCTGGTGCTACTGGTGTGATTTTAAGCAAGGAGTCGGCAGACATATTTAATCCTAAGGTAATTCGTTCTACTATGGGATCCATTTTTCGCGTGCCATTTTGTTACGTGGAGGATTTTCAGGGTGCAATGAGAAAGATTAAGGAACATGGAATTACTCTGTATGCAGCTCATCTTAAGGGTACAAAACAATATGAATGCTTTGATTATACCAAGGCATGTGGTTTTCTAATTGGTAACGAAGCAAATGGACTAACGGAAGAGACTGCCAAGATAGCAGATTGCCTTATAAGAATTCCTATGGCAGGCCAAGTGGAATCCTTAAATGCGGCTATGGCTGCTTCTATACTTATGTTCGAAGTGGCAAGACAAAGGCGCTTATAGATTTATTAAAATAGCATTAACATAGGGATGGATATCTTGAAGTATTGGATTAGATAAGGTAGTATTTAGATACAAGAGATTTATTCCTGTGGAAGGGAGTGGTTTTAATGGATGAAGCAATTGCTTGGCTTATTCTTTTAATTCTTTTTATCCTAATTGAGATTGCTACATTGGGACTCACCACTATCTGGTTTGCCGGAGGAGCCTTAGTTGCTTTTATAGCAGCCCTTTTAGGCTTCGATTTATTAGTGGAGATTATTCTATTCTTTGTTATTTCAATTATTTTACTCGTATTTACACGTCCGGTAGCTATGAGATACTTTAATACTAAGCGTGTTGCAACCAATACGGAGAGTTTAATTGGGACTAGGGCAAAGGTGACAGAAAGTATTGATAACATTAACAATGTAGGAACGGTGCTCATTAATGGACTGGAGTGGACGGCAAGGTCGACAGGGAGTAAAGTAATTCCAAAGGATGCTATAGTAAAGATTGTAGAGATTACTGGAGTGAAAGTGATAGTTGAAGAACAGGTACCAGCTAGTCAAGAGAAAGTGATAGAAGAATAGATAATTGAAGGAGGAGTTTTAGTGCAAGGTGTTTATGTTCTAATTGCAGTAGTGGTATTGGTGTTATTAATTTTTGCTACCTGTATTAAGGTAGTACCACAGGCTCATGCATATATCTTAGAGCGCTTAGGTGGATATCAGGCAACCTGGGGAGTAGGTATTCACATGAAGTGGCCATTTGTGGATAAGGTAGCTAGGAGAGTACTATTAAAGGAACAGGTTGTAGATTTTGCTCCCCAGCCAGTAATTACAAAGGACAATGTTACCATGAGAATCGATACAGTAGTATTCTTTCAAATTACAGATCCTAAGCTTTTTGCTTACGGTGTAGAGAATCCTATTATGGCGATTGAGAATCTGACAGCAACTACTTTACGTAATATCATTGGTGATTTGGAATTAGATGAAACTTTAACTTCTAGAGAAATTATAAATACTAAGATGCGTGTATCTCTTGATGTAGCAACTGACCCATGGGGAATCAAGGTAAACCGTGTTGAATTAAAGAATATTATTCCTCCTGCGGCAATTCAAGATGCTATGGAAAAGCAGATGAAAGCAGAACGTGAACGAAGAGAAGCTATTCTTCGTGCAGAAGGTGAGAAAAAATCCACTATCCTTGTGGCCGAAGGTCAGAAAGAATCTGCGATTTTAGTAGCAGAAGCTGAGAAGGAAGCAGCAATCCTTCGTGCTGAAGCTAAAAAAGAGGCTACGATACGTGAAGCAGAAGGACAAGCTGAAGCAATTATGACTGTACAGAAGGCTAATGCAGAAGGTATCCGATTCTTAAATGAAGCTGCTCCAAATGCCGCAGTTCTACAAATTAAAAGTCTTGAAGCATTTGCTAAAGCAGCAGATGGTAAGGCTACAAAGATTATTATTCCATCTGAGATTCAAGGAATCGCAGGCTTGGTGAAATCCATAACTGAGGTTGGTAAAGACGAGTAAAAGTTGATGGAATGTATCTATATACCTGCAAGGGGAGACCTTTGCAGGTGTTTTTATTTAAAATGAGTGGAGTTTAGTTTTATATGCTATAAATGCTTTCTTTTTTCATAAGGTTTTCTTAACAATACATGGAAAGTATTGAATTAAAGAAGGAAAAGTTGTAGCATATAGGTTGTTGATTTAATCTAGATATAGGGGGAATTAGGATGGAGAAAGTGAAGAGCTTTATGAAATCACCTTGGATGTTAATCGTCCTAATGTGCATAAAGCTATTTACCTACTACAGTTTAATCAATGTTAGCTTATTTGGAAGTTTAGTTACAATAGGCAGCATAATCGTCTTGCTCTATATGTTTTTTGATTTAGGGACAAGCAATTTTAAATATATGAATATAGTATTTTTCTTGTTATATGTAGGATTTTCTGTTTTGATGTTTGCCGATTCTATGTATTTCAATTATTATAACCAGACGGTATCTGTAAAGCAATTATGGCAGGCATCTAATGTAGCCAAGGTTCCTGATAGTTTTATAGCAACACTGATACCGGCTAGCTTCATTATGCTATTTGAAGTACCGGCAACGTATTATTTGTTTTACAAATATTCCAAGAGTTGGGCGGAAAAATTACACATCACTAGAAAAAGAGTAAATAGATGTAGATGGGTTCTATTGCTGTTGTTATTAGTAGTGGCTATTAATCCATTAAATATGAAGGCAATACGAAGGTTCAATTCCATAGAGTTCTTTAGTAATCATTTGAATGACGTTTACAAAAGTGCCATTGATGGTATAGATTCTAAAGAGATACCAGAAGATGAAGTAATAGATGAGGTGGGAGAGATAGCTGAGACACCACAAGCTGATATCTATCAAGGGATAGCAAAAGGAAAGAACTTAATTGTAATTCAGGTGGAGTCTTTGCAAAATTTTGTGATTGGTGCAACCTATAATGGACAGGTGTTGACACCTAACATTAATGCTTTATTAGGTAAAGATAGTATTTATTTTAATAATTTTTATGCTAATATAGGGAAAGGTAATACGGTTGATGCAGAGTTTACAAGCTTAAATAGTTTATATCCGGTAATTGACCGTGAGGCCTATAGTTTATATACAAGCAATACCTATAATGGACTTCCTTGGTTGATGAGAAATGAAGGATATTCTAGCTTAGCGATACATGGATATGAAGGGTCCTTTTGGAATAGGGAAACTGCTTATCCATATCAAGGATTCCAAGAATTTTATAGTCAAGAAGACTTAAAGAGTGATGAAATTATTGGCTTGGGTATTAGTGATAAGTCTATGTTTACTCAAGCAATCGATATTTTGAAAAAGCAACAACATCCATTTTTCTCTTTTATTGTTACACTTACTAATCACCACCCATATATTCTACCAGAGGAGCAGTCAACTATAGAGTTACTAGAGAAGGACAAGGGAACTGCTTTTGGTCAGTATTTGCAAACAGTAGCATATACGGATGCTGCTATAGGTCAGTTTATTGAACAACTAAAAGAGGCAGGTCTCTATGACAACACGGTTATTGCAATGTATGGTGATCATCATGGACTCAATAGTAATATGGATGAGAATTACAAGACGGTATCTAACTTCCTTGGTAAAAGTTATGATTATGATGAGATGTTTAAGGTACCACTTATTATCCATGTTCCAAACAGTGGTGTGACGGATACTATTTATACAACAGGTGGACAGATTGATTTTCTTCCAACAATAGCGAACCTTTATGACATAGATATTCCACAGCCTTATATTCTAGGACGTGATTTGATTAACACGGAGTCTGGGTTTGTTGCATTTACAGTATATTTGTTTGAAGGCTCCTTTATAAAGGATAATGTTATGTTTGAGATTTCTAGGGAAGGACTCTTTGAAGGTAGCCGAGCCTGGAATATAAATAGTGGGGAACAATTGAACATCGAGTTATATAGAAGTGATTATGAGAAAGCCTTAAAGCTAAAGGATACCTCTAGTTATATTTTAAACAACGACTTGATGGCAAGTATGTTTAGTCACAATCAAAATATTGTTATTCCAGATAATAATCAGACAAGTGAATCTACATCACAAGAAGATGAGCTAAACTAAGGACGATCCATAGAGCTGCAATTAGGCAACTCTATGGACTTTTTACTGTTGCAGCAAATATAAAAAACTTCTTGACAAAATCATAAATAAGGGATAATGTATAAATAAACATATTAATGAATAAATATACTAAAGATTACATAAGGTTAGGAAAGGATGTGTAGTTATGGATTTATATGGAAGAAGCTTTTTAACACTGAAGGATTTTTCACCAGAGGAAATTGATTATCTGTTAAACCTAGCTGCTAAGTTAAAAGCAGATAAGAAAAAAGGGATTACTGGAAATAGCCTAAAAGGAAAGAATATAGCGTTAATATTTGAAAAACCATCTACCAGAACTCGATGTGCATTTACAGTAGCATGTATTGATGAGGGTGGGCATCCAGAATATTTGGGAAAAGATGATATTCAGCTAGGCTATAAGGAAAGTGTAGAAGATACAGCTAGAGTATTGGGGAGAATGTTTGACGGAATTGAATTTCGAGGATTTAAACAGGAGAACGTTGAGAAACTAGCTAAATTTAGTAAAGTACCAGTATGGAATGGACTAACAGATACCTACCATCCAACACAGATTTTGGCAGATATGCTTACTATGAAAGAGCAATTTGGATATTTAAAGGGACTAAATTTTATTTATGCCGGTGATGGACGAAACAATATGGCCAATAGCTTAATGATTGGCTTAACAAAGATGGGTATTAATATAACTATTCTTGCTCCAAAGGAGCTATGGCCAGAAGAGAATTTAGTAAAGCTATGTAAAGAATATGGAGAGAATTCTGGAGCTAAATTAAGCATAACAGAGGACATACAGGCAGTAAAAGGAGCAGATGTTATTTATACTGATGTGTGGTGTTCTATGGGAGAAGAAGATAAGGCTGCTGAGCGCATTGCTTTGTTACAGCCATATCAAGTAAACAGTAAGTTGATGGCTATGACAGAGAATGAAAAGGCAATTTGTATGCACTGTCTGCCAGCTGTTAAAGGAAAAGAAGTAACAGAGGAAGTGTTTGAAGCCAATGCAGATGTAATATTTGATGAGGCGGAGAATCGTATGCACACCATTAAAGCAGTAATGGTGGCAACATTAGGAGACTCTTCCGTTGAATAAATAGTCTTCTTGGTGAATAAATAATCTATAATAAGCATACTTTCTGTTGTTAAGCAGCAATTTGATACAGAAAGTATGTTTTTTTATTAAATTTTTGTTAACTATGAAAATTATAGTACAACTTATGATATACTGAAAATGTGGGAAAATTTCATAATTAACTTTGTAAATTTTGTTTATATTAGAAATTATCAAAAGATAAAATTAACTATGAAATTTCCTCAACAGAGAAAAGAGAGGAGATAGTAAATATGACAGGAACTAATTCGTTGCAAACACTAGAAGAAATTAACAAGATGTCCCAAAGATGTGTAGATGCCTTTACCATTAACCCAGATCTCTATACGAAGTATGATGTAAAAAGAGGGCTTCGTGATATTAGTGGAAAGGGAGTCCTTACAGGGTTGACGGAGATTAGCGAGATTCGCTCCTATACCATTGTGGATAGTGATATGATTCCATGCGAAGGTAAGCTATATTATCATGGGGTTGATGTAGAGGATATTGTGGATGGGTTTATTAAGGAGAAACGTTTTGGATTTGAAGAAACGGTATATCTTCTGCTATTTGGAAAACTTCCTACGAGAGAGGAACTAATTGGGCTTTGTGATTTACTTAGTAAGTATAGAGAGCTACCAACTAGCTTCGTTCGAGATATTATTTTAAAGGCACCAAGTCGGGATATGATGAATACGTTAGCTAGAAGTGTTTTGACACTATACTCTTACGATGAGAAAGCAGACGATTGCTCTGTGGATAATGTTCTACGTCAGAGCCTTCAGCTCATTGCCTTATTTCCACTTTTATCTGTATATGGTTATCAAGCATACAGCCATTATCATGATGGCAACAGCTTATTTATACATAGTCCAAAACCAGAATATTCTACAGCAGAGAACATATTACATATTCTTCGACCAGACAGTAAATTTACAGAATTAGAAGCAAAGATATTGGATATTGCGCTGATTCTACATGCAGAGCATGGTGGTGGTAACAACTCAACCTTTACAACCCATGTGGTATCTAGCTCTGGAACAGATACCTATTCTGTTATTGCTGCTAGCTTAGGCTCCTTAAAGGGACCTCGCCATGGTGGGGCTAACATTAAGGTTGTTAAGATGATTGAAGATATGAAAAAGCAGGTTAAGGATTGGAATAACGAAGACGAAGTACGTCAGTACTTAGTGGATCTACTGCATAAGAAAGCTTTTGACAAAGCAGGCCTTATTTATGGTATGGGTCATGCTGTTTACTCTATATCAGATCCAAGAGCTAAGGTGTTCCAGGGATTTGTAAAGAGTCTATCCATCGAAAAAGGAAGGGAAGAGGAGTTTGCTCTTTACTCTATGGTAGAACGTTTGGCTCCTCAGGTGATTGCTGAGGAACGTAAGATCTATAAGGGAGTTAGCGCCAATGTAGATTTTTATAGTGGGTTCGTATATAGTATGCTAGGCCTTCCTATTGAACTGTATACTCCGATTTTTGCCATTGCTAGAATTGCTGGATGGAGTGCTCACAGGCTAGAGGAGATTATCAATAATGGTAAAATTATACGTCCGGCGTATAAGAGTGTAGCAAAGCACAAGGAATATGTGCCAATGGATGAACGTTAGTAAGATATTATATATATTGTTTATTTAATACCTAAAGGACTGGTTTTTCCATTCCTTTAGGTATCTTTTTTTAAAAGAATATGTTATAATCATAGAACAAATTAGGGCTAGTCTATACTCAGTGGTAAAGGAATGTGCAAATGAAAGAAAAGATACTATCCATCCTATTAAGACAGGAAGAATATATTTCTGGGCAGCAGATGTGTAAGGAATTGGGAGTTACTAGAACTGCTGTTTGGAAGGTTATGAATCAATTGAAGGAAGAGGGCTATGTAATTGAAGCTATTCCTAATAAGGGATATGCTTTAAGGGAGAGTCCCGACACAGTAGTGGAGTATGAACTGAAAAGCCAGATTTGTAAAGCATCTTTGATTGATACTATTGTTTCATATAAAGAGTTAGATTCTACTAATAATAAAGCCAAGGAATTGGCTCGCGATCATGAAGAAAATATGCTTATTGTTGCAGATGCCCAATTAGGAGGACGAGGTAGTAAAGGTCGGACTTGGAGCTCACCTAAGGGAGAGGGAATTTGGATGTCATTTTTATGCCACCCATCCATTTTGCCTATACATGCTTCTAGACTTACTTTAATAGCAGCCTTAGCTGTAGCAAAGGCAATTGGGGAAGAAACTGGTCTAACGACACAAATTAAATGGCCTAATGATATCCTTCTGAACAATAAAAAGGTTTGTGGTATTCTAACAGAGATGAGTAGTGAGATGGATTATATTCATTATGTCATTGTAGGCATTGGAATTAATGTGCATACGAAAGAATTTCCACAGGACTTAAAGGAGAAAGCAACCTCCATTGCTTTGGAAGGAAAGATAATTAAGAGAAGCCACTTAATTAGTAGGATTGTGTATTATTTTGATATGTATGTAAATAGATTCATTGAAACAGAAGAGTTATCCTTATTCTTAGAGGAATATAACAATCTCTTAGTGCACAAGAATAAAAAGGTACAAGTGTTGTCTGCTAACTCAATACAGGAGGGCATTGCAAGAGGTATAGATACAACAGGAAGTCTACTTTTAGAGCTTTCGGATGGGTCTATTAAGCCTGTTATTTCTGGGGAGGTCTCTGTTAGAGGTCTTCAGGGATATATTTAGAATTGAAGTGGAAGAATAGAAAGGAAAGAGTATGGAACAGGAAAGTTTAGTATTATGTGCGTCCAGCTCATACGAACAAAAATATTATTTAAATGAAGAATTCTCTAAGCTGCCAGAGGCGGTAAAGGAGGAGCTTAAGATTATGTGTGTTCTTTTTACGGAGGATGTTGGAGGAATCTTAACTCTAAGATTTGATGAGGATGGTACTTTGTTATTTGAAGTATCCTCAGATGAAGGAGATTTACTTTTTGATGATGTAGGTAGCGTTCTTAAGGTAAAGGAATTACAAAGAAGTAAAATTGAACTATTGGAAGCATTAGAACTTTATTATCAGGTGTTTATTTTAAAGAAGGATATTCCCACTTCATTAAGTGGTGAATTATAAAAATACAAGGAAAGGGAGTTGGTTGTTATGGTACGTCATGTTGTTATGTTTGAGTTTCAAAAGGAAGCAGAAGGAAAAAGTGCATTACAGAATGCTGTAATTGCAAGAGACAAGCTGTATGCTTTACAGGATAGGATCCCAGAGATTCGTCGTATGGAGATTGGGATTAATGATGGTGAGGCGGAAGAAACCAATTACACTTTATGTCTAACAGTGGATTTTGACAACTTTGATGACCTACAGACATACTCTCTTCATCCAGATCATATGGAGGTTGGAGCGTTTATTGCAAGAGTGCGCTTAAGCCGTGCCTGTGTGGATTATACTTTGGATACAGAATAAGTGAGGATATGATATGTTATTAGTTGTAGATATTGGAAATACGAACTTTACCTTTGGTGTGTTTCAGGAAGAAGAACTTAAGTTTACCTTTCGCATGACAACAAAGATTCCAAGAACCTCAGATGAGTATGGAATTTTTATTTGCGAGGTATTAAGAAATAGAGGATATAGAGTGGAGGACATTGAAGATGTAATTATCTCTTCGGTAGTTCCTAATATCATGTATTCCTTCCAGCATGCCATTACAAATTATTTTAATTGTAAGCCGATTATCGTGGGAGCAGGAACGAAAACTGGAATTAAGGTTAAGACAGCCAATCCAAAGGAAGTAGGGCCAGACAGAATTGTAGATGCTGTAGCGGCTTATAATCTATATGGCGGACCTGTTTTAGTCATTGATTTTGGTACAGCAACCACCTATGACTTGATCACTGAGGATGGAACCTTTGAGGTAGGCATTACAAGCCCAGGTATTCGCATTTGTGCCAATGCTTTGTGGAATGATACAGCTTCCCTACCAGAGATTGAGATTAAGAAGCCAAAGACCATATTAGCCAGAGACACAGTAACGAGTATGCAAGCAGGCCTTGTCTATGGGTATATCGGACAGACTGAATATATTATCCGAAGAGTGAGAGAAGAGTCAGGACTAAAGGATATGAAGGTAGTGGCTACAGGAGGCCTAGGTAACATTATTGCATCTGAGCTTCCATGTATCAATGTGTATGATCCTCAGCTGACATTAAAGGGACTTAATATTATTTATAGAAAGAATAAAGGGATTAATTAAGGTGTAGTATGAGTATACAAGTAGGAAATGTTAAGATAAGGGGGAATCTTATTCTGGCTCCAATGGCCGGAGTAACAGATCTCCCTTTTCGTCTGCTCTGTAAGGAGATGGGTGCAGACCTTATCTATACAGAAATGGTAAGTGCCAAAGGCATCTATTACGACAATAAGAAT
Organism: Bacillota bacterium; assembly: GCA_023441145.1. Classification (GTDB taxonomy): domain Bacteria; phylum Bacillota; class Clostridia; order Lachnospirales; family Lachnospiraceae; genus KM106-2. The sequence continues at coordinate 1,469 of JAEZQN010000270.1, read as the reverse complement.
ACGGAAAGTCTTCTTCAAGTACTTGAGGAAGAGAGACCTGTAAGTCTTCAGTTATTTGGTTCAGACCCAGAGCTGATGGCGGAAATGGCAAAAAAAATCGAACATCGTAACTTTGATATCTTAGATATTAATATGGGATGTCCTGTACCAAAGGTAGTGAACAATGGAGAAGGGTCTGCCCTTTTGCAAAACCCAAAGCAAATCGGTAAAATTGTTCGTGTCGTTAGTAGTGCTATAAATAAACCGTTGACAGTAAAAATTCGCAAGGGCTTTGCGGATAGCGATTGCAATGCAGTAGAGATTGCTAAGGTAATTGAGGAGAATGGTGGAGCTGCCATAGCTGTTCATGGACGCTCAAGAGAGCAATACTATAGTGGCAAGGCAGACTGGGATGTTATTGCACAGGTAAAAGAAGCGGTCACTATTCCGGTATTTGGTAATGGTGATGTCACCTCACCAGAGATGGCAAAGCAGCTGATTGACCACACTGGGTGTGATGGAATCATGATTGCAAGAGGAGTAAGGGGGAATCCATGGCTATTCTCTCAAATTAAAACTTTTCTTGAAACAGGTACAAAGTTATCTAAGCCTTCTGTAGAAGAAGTGACAAATATGATTAAAAGACATGCTAGACTTCAGGTACAGTATAAGGGAGAGTATCTGGGTATCCGTGAGATGCGTAAGCATGTAGCGTGGTATACTACAGGGTACCCTGAATCTGCAAGGCTTAGAAGTATGGTAAATGAAATAGAGAGCCTTGAGGCCTTAGATCAACTATTGGACTCCTATTTGGATAAATGTAAAGTATTGTTTAGTAAGTAAATTAAATTTAGACATATTGCAACAAAATATGACTTTTGCTATGATAGGGATTGCGTATATGAATAAAAAATTCAGGAGGCAGTCATGAAAAAAGAATGTAATGTATTGGTTGCTCAGTCGGGGGGACCGACTACAGTGATTAACGCAAGCTTAGCAGGAGTCATTGCAAGGGCATTAAAAGAAGAGGGTATTGATTGTATCTATGGAGCGGAGCATGGTATTCAAGGTCTTTTAGAAGAACGCTTAGTTCCGCTTCATAGATTATTTGAGGGAAATAAAGACCGGATTGAGGGTCTCAAATTGACACCTAGTATGTTTTTAGGTTCTTGTCGATATCGATTACAGCCTATGTCAGAGGACATTAAAGATTACGAGAGAATTTTTCAAATATTTCATAACTATCAAATCAAGTATTTTTTCTATATTGGCGGCAATGATTCTATGGATACCGTAGATAAGCTATCTGCGTATGCTAAGTTAAAAGGTCTTGACGTCTCCATTATTGGTATTCCAAAAACAATTGACAATGATTTGGTTGAGGTGGATCATACTCCAGGGTTTGGTTCAGCAGCTAAGTATATTGCCAGTTCTATTCTAGAAGTTTCCCATGATACTTATACTTATCATACAAAGACAGTGGTGATTGT
>JAEZQN010000216.1 GCA_023441145.1 Bacillota bacterium | reverse complement strand
ACTTTTTACTGCACCCATTGTTTACTTAGACACATGGGAATTTAAATCCATACTTTTTTAGCAGCTCTCGCAACTGAGTGCTTTCCTCTTCTGAGACATTAAAGTACTTGTCCTTTTCCTTCCAATAACATGATAGGTTTCACCTTTGTGGCTTATTATCTAATCACACTTAAGTTTATGGAACAGAAATAATCATAAAAATCCAAAGCGGACTCTTCTAGTTCCGTACCTGTTAATTCATTACAAATATCATGTATAATTTTTTGCATTGTCTGATTTTGAAAATATTGAAATGGGACTTTACCCCATTGCGTCGGAAATGCTTCCCGATTAAAATATTTCCAAAAGGACAATCTATACTCTTCTGGAAGAATAAGCTTATGCTGCTTATGGAGCTTAATCTGTCCATCCATACACTCTTTTCCCCAAAAGTGGTCATCTACCATTGCTATACCGATAATATAACGTTCCTTTTCTTCAGAATTCTCACAATCCGTCAAAATTACTGCCGAGTTTGGCTGTATCTGAGATGGTATCCTTGGTTGACCCTTCCTTTCACCCGTTAAAAAACATCCTGTTTCTACATATTCCAAACCCTGAATATTATGTATCTCATCCTCTGATATATTGTATGCTACCTGTGACTTTAACGGTATATTCATGGTATGAATACGAAGGCGATATCTGTTCTCTAACTTTTCTATCTGCTTTTGTACATCCTTTTCACGAACTCGCTCTTCACTTATTTTTTCTATCTTTTTTTGAATAGAATTGTTTTTCAGTGTAAGGTATTGTAAAAATGCATCAGGATAGATAAATAGCTTCTTGGTTTCGTTGAAAGAGACACTAATCTTATTTTCCGATAAGTCTGTTATTACACCTTTGCCAAATCGCTTATGCCTTACAACTTCTCCTATTAATTTCATTGTTTTCCTCCTAAAAAAGAGCTTTTCCTGAGTAACACCAAGTGTTCATCATTCCAAGCCCTTTTGGTTGTTTCCTATAGGTTTATGATTTATTCCTCTGTAGGTGTTACTGCATGACGTGCTTTTTCACTAATGCGCAATACTATCTCATCCGAATCTATCTGTAATTCGATCTTGTCACTCATAAGCTCTGGAATGTCCTTAACTGCCAAGACTGTACCCGTTTTCATACCGTCAAGATCTATGGTAATTGTGTCAATCATATATTCCGGTAAAGAAGCATATGGAATCTCAAGCAGCATACGTTCTAATTGTCCAGCAATTTTTTCATCGTTTGCGAGAAAAATGTGAACGACACTGTTGACCTTTTCATCAGCTATTAATGCTTGGAAGCTAATATCTAAGATTTCGTCATTTAACATATTCAAAGTTTTTTCCTTAATTTGCACTGGAATGATTTCTCCGTCAATATTCAAGGAGAGCTTGCTGCCTTCCCGTTTTTGACGATACAGTTTCCGTGCTACACTTTCCTCCAGTTGAATGGAGATTGTTTCTGGCATGGACTTACCAAACACGCTTCCCGGTACAAGACCGAGGCGTCTTAGCTTCTTTGGCTTTACAGATAAATCACGCTTTTGAACAGTAATATTTTCCATTTTATTACCTCCTTGTTTTTGTTTATTTATGCTAATTTGCACCAACATAGGGCGCAAAAAACATTCCTTATATGTTCCACGATTTAAACATATTTACAATATTCCCCATTGATTTACTCGACTTATAAAAAAGAAGAGCTCTTCATACAACGCCGCTAAGCGTAATACCAAAAGCCCTTCTGTAAGACGGTTCTTTTTTTATGTACTTTTTTTATGTACTTTTTTTGTTATATATAGTATAGCACAGTTTATATAAAAAGGCAAATTTCAAAATTATCAATAGTTTTTCATTGAAGTATCATGTGAATCTATCCAATCGGCTTCGAATAGTATACCCATGAAGAAACTTACCTTATAATCTATTATTATTATACAAAGTATAATTTTGGGCATTGAAAATCCCAGTTACACATATGACCATTAGTCCAAGCATATATAATATGAATGGCCATTGCTCCCTTCCCCCAAAATTAAAAGCCCTTTACCTAGCATGGCGTGGTCCTAAAAACCACACCATACTCTACAAAGAGCTATTTTTATACTATTCTTCTATTAATCTACTTTCTTCACACCAAGAGTTACTTTTTCTCCGTTAATGTTCCATTCTTTTGAATAGCCATCCATAGAGCCGTATACCACTTCGTTGCAAAGAACCTTACTCATAATGGATTCAGAATTCTTCTGAACAACCTCAGCAACCTTGTCTATTATCACAACCGAATGTCCCATATAATACTGTATCCCATAAATGATTGAAAATAAAAGAGATACAAATTAAAAGACACTTGTAATAACAAGCATTCATTATGAGTTTGAACTTCAAGAAATACTGACATCCTTACAATTATTGCAATGACTCTTTGGTGAAAGTAATTTCTTTTACGTCTCCATTAAATATACAATCCTCTTCATAATCAATGGTGACTACAAATTTATCTGGCGAAAATGAACAATATCCATAAAGCAACGTCTCAAATTCTGGCCCATCAACTACAAACCTTACCCCTGTACCCTCCTCATCAAAACCTACAAGAAAGTTAATCTCTTTACCATCATATTTTAGAACCCCTAAAGTAAGATCACTTGCATACGCGTTAGTATTCTCATATACATCAAAATACATATATGGAGAAGTAGAAACCCATCTTGCGTCTCCTAAATCCACTGGTCTTTTACCCTTATAACGATCTACATCACAACCTGTGCAAGTAAATAGCACTATAATAACTACTATGATATATTTGATTCTCAATTTACCACCACCCTCTTTTATTGGCCACTCCAATAATCATTAACGGTTGCCTATTTGTATTAACTAATAATTTATATAAACTATATACTAGTCTTCTTACTTGATAGCTTTAAAGTACTTGGTGCATTATAGAAATAGAAATTATGATTAAAATCAGCCTCAACTCCTGTAATATAATGTAAACCATTATTTGTTGTTTTATATAACACAATTACTGCACGTGCTTTTTGACCTATTATTTCCCATGTACTAATTCCAGGTCCTATAATAATTACATTCTTATAAAACATTTTCCTACTTTCACTTATGTTTATCACTTTTTCCCATTCATTATAGGTATAGGATACAACCTGGTTTCCATCTTTGTCTTAATAATTACTAGTGGAATTGTTAAACACATGGCCATTTAAATCCATACAATATCTGTTTTCAATGTATTAATACTAGCATTATATTTATGGGAATGGCTGTTTAACAAAAGTAATTTCTTTTACCTCTTCATCAAATATGCATTGCTTGCTATGATCAATCGTAATTACACATTTATCTGGTGAGAAGAAACAACTCCAATAGAACAATGTCCCATATTTTATTAAATCACCTTCGTCTCCTCTCCCCTCTATCTCCAACCAAAAAAGCCCTTTACCTAGCACAGTGTGGTCTCAAAAACCACAACATACTCTGCAAAGAACTATTTTTATTACTTATTGAAATCTCTTCCTCAATAATAATCTAATAATTCTTCCTATCATCTATAGTAAAATAAAAGATCTAAAAAATGATTTGATTTACAACCCTCAAACTATTACAAATTGTCTGGTAGTGCCTGCTTGATAAATGTTAGTTCTTTTATACTACCGTCAAACAGATGATCATATTTTGATTCAATCGAAACAACCAATTTATCTGATGAGAATGTACATTTTCCCGAAAAAAGAACTTCGCGTTGATCGTCATCCTTAATAAACATTACCTCAGTCGATTTTTTTTCAAATCCAACCTCAATTTCTATCGTTTGATTATTGTACTTTAATACACCCTTTATTTTGTAACGTTCTGTGGAGCCATTGTAATCATGTATATCAAAATATATGTCTGGAGAAACCGATACCCATCTTGCATCCCCATAGTCTCTAGGTCTTTTATCTTTATAAGGATCCTGCATACAACCTGCAAGACTGCACAGCAAACAAAGTAAAATTAAGCTTGCACATACGTATTTCATACTACCACCAACTCCTTTTTCTACACATAACTAA
>JAEZQN010000202.1 GCA_023441145.1 Bacillota bacterium | reverse complement strand
TGTGCAACTCTTTGATCGAATTGGACGACAAATAAGCGTAAACCACGAGGGCGTACGCTTCTCAAAATATGCTGCAAATATTATTAATGAATCTAAAAATGCAATTGCGGATTTGACCTCTGATGATATTCCAAGAGGTGAGCTACATATTGGTATATTGGAATCCATTTGCACAGCACATCTTCCAAATGTACTAAGCAAATATCACCATGAATACCCAGAAGTAAATACCGTTATAAAAATTAGTACCTATCACGAACTATCCCATATGCTTAATTCAGGGCAAATAGATGTTCTTTGGACCTTTGATAATAAACTCGAGCCATTGGAATGGATCAATGCCTTTATCTATGAAAGTCCAATTGTCATTGTTTGCTCTCCGTCAAATCCTCTTGTAAGCAAAAAAGAGGTAAATTTAGAAGACCTCGTAAATGAGCGTTTTATCTTAACAGAAAAGGACTGTAGCTACCGAACTGAATTTACTAATCTAATCTTGTCTTTGGGTTATTCCCCAAATGTCTTTTTAGAAATAGGTAGTACAGAAATCATCAAGAAATTTGTAGAAGCTAATCTTGGAATATCTGTACTCCCACGTTATACGGTTGAGAAAGAGCTAGAAGCTCATACGTTAGAGTCTCTTTCTGTTGTAGACTTTACTATGTGTATGTATAGCCAACTTTTCTATCATAAGAACAAATGGCTTTCGGCTGCATTAAAGCATTTCATCAAATTAACTTCTGATATCAGTAAGAGTTAGTTCTACCTTTCCTCTACTTCTCAATAAATACATTCATAATAACCCAGTATGGACCATATTCTCCTTGACAATAGGATAAACAGACCTCCCTATTATCTTTTAAATACCAATAGTAGTCAAACATATTTCTTCCATTTGTCTTAAAAGTATAGGCTCCTCCAAACTTCTCCATAAAATCTTTCACAAAGGTCTCATAGTCCTTCTTGTCTAGATTTGTCACACATAAGAAAAGACGATTAAAATTACCCTCTTTATCATAGCTAAGTTCTACATCAATATAAGGGTAGCCGTCAATCTCAACATTTTCATATCCCTCCGCTAATCCATCTGTCAACTTAGTTTGTTTATAATTCTCCCCTAATATATTCTTTATGCTAGAAGCATCTGTCTGCTCCACAATCTTCATTAACTCAGTATTTCGTTTGGGTTCCTTTAAAAATACTTTACATAACAGGATGGTCATAAATAGTATCACGACCAAACCCAAACCTCCGAATAGTATGACTTTAGGATATCTTACTCTCTTCTTCTCATTTACAGACTCCGAAAAATTATTATCCTCCATTAAAATCCCCTTTCAGTTCGCACAGTATTTACCATATAAATACAGCTTTTGTATGCTTATTTTATGTTAGAAAGGAGAATTTATCAAGTAAAACTATATTTAGGATTCTTACTTCGTGTGCCACAAAGAAAGAGTTAAGCTCATTACTGCTCAACAGGATTCCAGGAGATTGAATCCGTATCTACTTGCACATTATTAGCTAATAAGACACTTCGAGAATCGTCTCCAATACTTATCACAGCAACGATTGTATATAGGCAGTGCTCCTCTAATAATAAATATCCTGTACAAACTCCATCTACACATTCTGCCTCACGAGAATATGATTTTCCAGTTGAGTTATTAGTAACCGATATCTCGTAGTGACAATCCTTATTTATAATACTTGGAACAAAGGAACATTTACCTCCACTCCTTAAATCCGTAAGAGTAGCTGTTACTGTATCTGGCAACTTTACTTTTTCTACAGTATTCTCGGCCTTATCAGTACTCTTGACCTTACTAGTATCCTCAGGCTTAACAGTACTCACAACCTTATCACCATTCCCAAGCTGCATTCCGATAAAAAAGCTCCCCACTCCGATTACAACAATCAATACACCTACAAGCACAAAGCGATACACTAGAGATTTCTTAGGTTTTACAGCCACTTCTTTAGCATTACTTTCTTCCAGACTCTTTGTGTACTCTCTGCCGCATAATTCGTCAATACTTGTTTGCAAAGCATCAGCAAGTAGAAGTAGTTTGTTAAGGTCAGGCATAGCATCTCCATTCTCCCATTTGCTAACCGCTTGACGTGATACTCCTAGTTCATCAGCTAATGCTTCCTGACTAAGTCCTTTTGCTTTTCGAATTGCTATCAAACAATCTTTAAACTCCATACATTCATACCTCCTTTTCCCATTAGTATAGCCAAACAGTTGGTTGCGTTCTACCAAGATAACCTTGAAGTTACGCAACCAGTGGTTGCAGCAGCTACTTTTATAGGCTTTACAGGATACTAATCTCACTTTTCACTTTAAGTCCTATCATTTAAAACAGGTTTGTACCAAAATCATATATAACACCGTCCCGCCACCAATACTAAGCAGAGTGTTCTTTTTCCATCTATGTATTAGTACAATAAAACAGGTGGCAATAAACTCTGGAAAGCTATGAAACTTACTAAAGACTGCATCTTTAAGGCAATAGACTACAAGCAGACCGATGACCGCATAGGGTAAAACCTTGCCTAAGTATGTTATATAAGGTGGTGGAGTCTTTGTCTCTGGGAAAATGAGAAATGGAAGAAATCTTGTCACCATGGTTCCAAATACCACTACAAGAATCGTTATTACACTTTGTGTTGTTGTCATAGTGTTTCCTCCTTTTTGGTCATTTTCTTTCTAGCCAAGGTAAAGCACAGTATAATAGATGCCATAGCAGGCAATATAAATCCTTCACTTCCAAATACCAACAGACAAAGAAGGGAACAAAAAAGGCCAACAAGAGCCGACCTGTGGTCCTTTGTTTCCTCCCATTGATTTAAAAACATTACGACAAAGAGAGCTGTCATGACAAATTCAATGCCTTTGGTATCAAAATGAATGACATAACCTAAGAGTGCCCCTAAGGTTGCACCAGCCACCCAATAGATTTGATTAAGTAAGGTGACAAATAGCATAAACCATCCACGGTCTACATCAGGAGGAGGACTTACGGTACAATTGATGGTAAAGGACTCATCACACAAACCATAGATCAAATAGAATTTTTTCCATCCAACATTCTTATACTTCCCTAACATGGATATCCCATAAAATAAATGACGGGCGTTCACCAATAGGGCTAGAAAAAAGGCATACATAGGATTGAATGCCGACAATAATAAATTAACCGTGATAAATTCCATGGACCCAGCAAAGATAAAGAAGCTCATTAGCATGGGGTAAACAAAGGAGAATCCCTTGCTTCTCATTAAAAAACCGTAGCTCATGCCAAGAAACAAAAATCCCACACAAATAGGGATGGTATAAGGCAAGGCTGCCTTAAAAGCCTTCATTTTCATATACTTCTTACCTCTCTCTTCCTCTACATTAGAGTTATTGTATGTAAAGATTATGCATTCATTATACATTATTTTTGTTCATGGAAATACCCCTACACAAAATATCGTATAGGGGTATCCCTATCTTGTTCTAGTTATTCCACTTCTTTTAATAGTTCCTCCACAGATATGCCATATAACTTGGCTATTGCAAATAAATTAGATGTACTTGGATCTGAATTACCGCTCTCCCACTTTGAAACAGCTTGCCTGCTAACTCCTATGGTCTCTGCCACAAACTCCTGCGTCATCTTACATTGTACACGGTGTTCTTTTAGTACTTCTCCTAGAGAATGTCTTACTAAAGCTTTCTCTTTCCTGACCTCTTTTGATTTGAGATATTTTAATAGGGCACGAATAAGAAGTACAAATAACACTACCAATAGAATCGGAATCGTAAGACCAATGATAATATATAATACACCTAAAAGTCCTAACTCCATCATTTAGCCTCCTTTCTATTGGCTTTATTCTAGCAAGAATAACACTGTTGCATCCACCAACTATAGCGCAATTATTGGTTGCATTCTAGTTGCACTACTACTTAATTAGGCAATTGCTTTCCACATTTAGGACAAAAGTCAAATTTGGACTGAACACCTGTTCCACAGTATGGGCAAAATGTAACACTTGTACCCGACTCATCCATATTCTGTTGGTTTATAGCTTTCTTACTTCCATACATCTCATTTAATGGGTCAGGTTCTTCCTCACCATCCACGATGTCAATAACAGAATATCGATTCTCACTTGTTGCATTTTTATAATTATAGTAGGCTCCATATAATGCTATTCCAACAAATATCAACCCAAAGGGAACCATAACCCAACCTCCCATTGATGCAGCAAGAATACACCAGAACACACCAAATAAAGCAGCTCCTATACCTCCTACTGCTGCCATTTTTGATGGTCCACGTCCAGGTTTAATACTCTTCATATAATTATCCTCCTAAATTATATTTTATCCTAACAACAAAATCATTTTATCATTTTCTAAAGATTGTAATTCTGTCCCCACCTTATTATTTTTCATTATTATACTATATATTGCCACATTCTGCCATATGTAATTTTAATAGTTATATGCAAATAGAAAACGCTCACATACTCTGTAGCATTACAAAGTATGTGAGTGTTGAAGTTTACTTTTCCGTTTTTAATATTTCTATTTGATGTACTACCTCGTCCACAATTGCAATTGCTCTCTCAGCATCTTCAATAGTAACCACAATATAGTCATTTCCTGGACATCTTGCGTCATAATAGAAATCTGTTAAAAATCGCAAATCATCCTTATTTAGCACTATGTCGATATCCTGTGATAAAATTGTGTTATATAAATTAACTAATTTATGTGAGCGAAGAATATCAGTATTATCTTCCTTTGTACATAATTCCGACAGAATGTATTTGAGCAGTTTTTCAACAATCTGCTGCGCTTGTACTGCAATTCCATTATAATTCGGGAAATCTAGATTCGCACACATTACCTGCTTAAAATAGCTATAATCGTTCATACCTACATCATAATACGAACTTCTATTCATTCTCCCCCTCCATGCATCAAACTGATATGATTTTTGACTAAATTATTGGTAAAGATATCGTTGCTACTAAGAGCCTCTTTTGCATAAAAGATTAAATCCACATCCACTAATAAATCATCTGTACACTCTCTTATCTTAGATCTTAGTACACGATCCGTAATTTGCTCTTCTACAATTAGACATAAATCTACATCACTTGTAGACTTAACCTGTCCTGATTCGCAACTTCCAAATACCCATATGTCAACCAATCCAGGTACAGGAAACTCAATAATTCTCTCTTTTGCTAGAGTTATTGTGGTAAGAAACCTATCTGGCAGTTTTTTTAATCTTGTATCCATAGTCAGAACACCTACCCTCACTTACTTATACACTCCTATATTATAGCCTAGAATCCTTATATAAACCAGCCATTTTTCTTATCACGTATGAAGTACCACGGTAATAACAACCGATTTTTCATCTGGAGCTTGGGCAGTGATTTTTCCCTTATGAGTTGCTACGATAGCCTTTGCAATAGAAAGCCCTAATCCATATCCACCTGTGTTAGAATTCCTTGATTTCTCCGTTCGATAGAATCGCTCAAAGAAATGAGATAATTGCTCTTCAGTAACAGACTCTGAGGTATTGGCTACAGAGAGGATGATGGAATGATTCTTCTTTTCTAAGGATAAGTGAATGATTCCTTCCTCTGAAGCATACTTGATTGCATTATCTAGTAGGATTACCACTAACTGCCTGAGAGCGTTAGAATCTCCACAGTAAGACAACATAGGTTGAATATTGGTAACGATGGTTCTACCTGCATTTTGCGCTAATAGCTGGAAAGACTGCACTGTTTCTCCTACTAAATCAGACAAAGGAAAATCAATCATTTGAAGCTGTTCTTTTTGCTCCTCTAATCTTGAGAGGCTAATTAAGTCATTGGTTAATGCTGCGAGGCGAGTTGTTTGATTCCGAATGTCCGTAATCCATTCATTTTCACCAATATCCATCATTAACACCTCTGTATCAGCATCTATGATAGTCAATGGGGTACGAATTTCGTGGCCTGCCACAGAGATAAACTGTTTCTGCTTTTCGTAGCTTTCTGACACGGGCTTTACAATTCGTTTCGAACATAGAACTACTATGATAAAGACCACTAAAACCCCAACAAAGGAAATGAGACAGTTAAATAGTAAGCCTGTATAAAATGTAGAAAGGTTTCTTTCACAATCTAGGAAGATAAGCAAGTAGTTGCTTCCCTCCTGCTTCTTGATATACCGAAAATTATCTTCAAATCCAGTAGTGGATTTTCTTTCCCACACTTCCTCTACCATATCTACTGCATCATCCTTATCTATGGTAGCAATGCGTTCTGTGTTGATATTCATTACCTCTCCAGCTTCAGAGACCGTTACCGTAAAGTAACGAGATTCGTATGGAGTTTCTCCCGAATAACCTTTTAGAAAATCCTTTTTTTTATCTGGAGGTGGTCCCTCCTTGTCCAGCATCATAGGGAACTTTCCTGCATTTTCAGCTAATGTAAGAAGAATGGTATCTGCATTATCCACCACTTTACGATAGCTAAGTAGATTGCTAGAGCCTACAATGATGATAAGCAAACAAAGTAGAGAAGACATGGATAGAATAATAAATTTTAATTGAAGTTTTTTTATCATTCTCCATCCTCCAAGGAATACCCTATGTTTCTCTTAGCCTTAATTTGAACATCCGCTCTAAGGGCAATTAATTTCTTCCTTAAATAGGAAATATAGGTCCATACCACACCTATTTCCACAATACTGTCAAAGCCCCATATTTTCTCTAGAAACTGCTCGGTGGATATAACCTGCCTAGGATTCCTCATTAGAATCTCAATCATCTGAAACTCTTTGTTGGCAAGCTGAAAGCTCGTAACCGCAGAGCTTAAGGTATAGTTAGCGCAGTCTAAGGTAATGTTTCCTACATGGAGTTTAGAGTCTGACTGTTCAACAGTATTGCGAGTCATTGCACGAATCCGCGCTAGAAGTTCCCTAATTGCAAATGGTTTTGTCAGATAGTCGTTGGCTCCACTGTCTAAACCTTCTACCTTGTCATCAATCTCTGATTTTGCAGTCAATATAAGAACGGGAACACGATTTCCATGCTTACGTATGGTTTGAAGAACGGTGATACCATCCATCTTTGGCATCATGATGTCTAAGATTACCCCATCGTAATTGTTGGTTTCTAGGTATTCTAAAGCTGTCTTGCCATCATTTACCGTATCCACTGAATAATTGTTCTTTACTAAAAGCGTAGTGATTGCTCGAGAGAGAGATTGCTCATCCTCTGCAAGTAGTAACCTCATAGTAATCCTCCTTATTGACTTGTAGCCTGAGTTGTTGCGTCTGTACCGCCTCCAGGCGCTTTCCCTGGGAAATCTCTATCTGGTCTCGTACCTGGATCTCCACTTGGCATTGGCATACCTTCTGGAAATTCACCTGGTGTAAAGCTTGGCATCGGCATACCTTCTGGAAATTCACCTGGTTCCCCACTTGGCATTCCTTCAGGTCTCGTACCTGGTGTCCAGTCGTTTGCATCACCTTTAAAGCCTCCTGGTCCTCCCATCATACCTTCTCCATAGATGATATTCTCCATGGTGATTGTATTTTCAGAGGTACCAGCTGTTAGGGTATAGGTGGAGCCTTTAGTAATATTCGGAGTGCTCACTACTACGGAGCTGTATTCCTTTTCTGGTTGCCAGGAAAGCAACTCTTTCCCATTTGCATCCTTTAAAGTGATGGTGCTTCCTTTAGACTGTTTATCTATATTTACCATTATAGCACCTTGGGTTGAGTTTGTACCAAAATTCTGTGCCATTCCACTAGAGCCTGCTGCGATAATAGTACCACCTGTGATGACACCTTCACCGCCGTAATCTAAAGCACCATTGCCTCCATTTGTTGGGCCAGATACATAAATCGTTCCTCCACTTATGGTAAGCGCACCGTTAGAATCTAGTCCATCTCCCTGGGCATTGACAGTCAAAGTACCACCACTTATGGTAACACTAGAGTCACTAGAGCTGTTAAACTGGTCTGGTCTACCCATTCCCTTAAACCCACTTTGGTCATTGCCACCAGCGGCATTTAGACCATCATCACTAGACGTGAGGTTAATGATTCCACTTTCTATCACAATATTATTTCCTGCTAAGCCTTCATAGCTTTTTGTAATTGTAATGGCACCATCCTTAACCGTCAAGGTAGCATCTGCATGAATGCCGTCATCTCCAGAGGAAATGGTATAAGTTCCGTTATATACTTCTACATTCCCATTAGAATGAATGGCATCATCTGTTGCATCTATGGAAAAGGTTCCATCATTGATTACAAGTCCATTGGTCGCTTTGATTCCTTTTGCAGATTCTCCTGATGTCTTAATGGTATAGGTTCCATTTTCCACTAAAGTGTAATAGGTTCCACTGATACCATCTCCAGTAGTAGTAAGGTTATAGGTTCCATTTGCAAGATACACAAAGCCTAATGTGGCATCATCCGCATTTTCTGCATGAATACCATCTTTTCCAGAAGTAATCGTCATATTGCCATCTGCTATTCTTACACTATCTTTCCCTGTAATTCCATGGCTGGCTGCCTCAATCTTATAGGTTCCACCACCTACGACTAAATCGTCCTTTGACACGATTCCATGTCCTGCTGGAGACTGAATGGTTAAGGAACCAGTGCCATTTAAGGTTAAATCGTCCTTAGAAAATATGACACTGTCTATGTTATTATCATCGATAGCAGTAAAGCTACCACCATTACTAATGGTATTCTCTGTGCCTTCCTTTAAGGTGATAAATACCTTGTCCGCCTGGGACACATAGATTGGAGCAGAGGTTTTACTACTAATGGTCACTCCGTTAAGTACTAGTTGCACCTTATCGGTGTTTTCTGCAGCAACTTCAATTCTTCCATCTGTCAAAGTCCCAGAAAGAAGGTATACACCTTCGTCTTTTATGGTGATTACATTATCTGTTATGGTAACCGCTTTAGAGTCTGAGGATGACTCCTTGTCCTTTAACTGTATCTTCACAGAGCTACTTTCCTCGAAGCTTCCATCTGTATCTCTAGAAGAAAACATATCTGCAGCTGTAATATCCGCTTTCGATATTGGCTCTACTGTACTTGTTGTATTTTCATCACTTGTAGCTTGATTCTTATCTTTGGATTCAGTATTCTCACCGCTACAGGATGACATTACTAAAGCAGCAGCTAAAAGTACTGAAATGACTTTCATTTTTCTCATATACAACCTCCTATAATTCTGCCGCCACACTCTCTTGAGT
>JAEZQN010000176.1 GCA_023441145.1 Bacillota bacterium | reverse complement strand
CCTTTAAATCCATCGCTAGAGCCATTGAAGGGGAGAGAAAGCGTCAGATTGAGCGTATAGAATATGGAAAAGAAATCATTCAAGAGACAAGGCGTTGGGATGACAACAAGGATAGCTCCTTTGCTATGAGAAGTAAAGAGGATGCTCAGGATTATCGGTATTTTCCAGAACCTGACCTAGTGCCTATTGAAATAAGTGATGAATGGATTAAACGTATTAAGGACAATGAGCCAGAGCTAAGAGATAGAAAAATGCTTCGCTATGAGAAGGAATATGACATTCCAGAATATGATGCTTCCATTATTACTAGTTCTAAGAGCTTAGCAGATCTCTTTGAGGCAACTGTATTACTGTGTGGAGAGCCAAAAGAGGTATCTAACTGGCTTATGGTAGAAACGATGCGACTATTAAAGGAGCACAGTATGGATCCAGAGGAGATTCATTTTTCTCCAGAAAATTTAGCGAAGCTTATTAAACTCATTCATGCCAACGTCATTAACCGGACCGTTGCTAAGGAAGTCTTTGAAGTGATTTTTGAAAAGAATATTGACCCGGAACAATATATTGAAGAAAAGGGACTTAAAATGGTAAATGATGCAGGAGCACTTCGAGCTACAATTGAGAAAATAGTCGAAGCGAATCCTCAGTCAGTAGAAGACTATCATGCAGGAAAAACTAAGGCTATGGGCTTTTTAGTAGGGCAGACCATGAAGGAGATGAAAGGCAAAGCAAATCCTGCCATGATAAATGAGATATTGTTAGAGCTCTTAAGTAAGTAAAGCATATTGCAAAGATACAGAGCGTAGGATATTAATGAAATAGATGACTAGGACGTACTATTCTTAAGATTGTCCTAAAAATGCTTCATGGAATGTAATTCGTATCAAAAAATAGAATACCTTAAACTAACAATACTCTTAGTCTGTGCGATGTTTCAGACTAAGAGTATTTTAGGTTATTCTCTATTCATATCTAAAAGTAGCTACATTTTCTGTAGTGGAATCGAATCCGATGTACACCTTAATATCTCCAGGTTCACTTTGATACTTCATATCTATTCCGTAGAAGCGTAACATTGGTTCAGTAATTGTAAAAGATACTGTCTCAGAATGATTTGGCTCTAGTTCAATTTCTTTAAAGCCTTTTAATTCTCTGACAGGGCGGCATACACTTGCTGCTGGATCCGCTAGATACAGTTGGACAATCTGTTTTCCAGATCTTTGTCCTATGTTAGTGACAGTAACACTAGCCTGTAAGCTTTCCTCTTTCTTAAGTACAGTCTTATCTAGTGTAACACTAGATAAGGTAAAGTTAGTATAGCCTAAACCAAAGCCGAATGGGTATAGAGGGGTATTAAGACAATCTTGGTACCGAGAGATAAATCGAGATTTTATAGATGGATCCAATAGTGGACGTCCGGTGCTTAATTCTCGGTAACTCATAGGCAATTGCCCAACATGTCTTGGGAAAGTTATGGCTAGTCTTCCCCTTGGTTCACTCTCACCATAGAGAACTGAAGCAATGGCATTGCCACCTTCCGTTCCAGGGAACCACACGCATAAAATAGACTTACACAGTGGTTCAATTTCAGTAAGAATGAGAGGTCTACCACTAAATAGGACAAGTACAATATTTGGATTTACGCTATGGACCTTTTTTAAGAATTCCAATTGGTGGGCAGGAATAGTAGAGTTTACACTACTTCCACCTTCTCCAGATTGTAAACGATGCTCTCCAAGACATAGAACCACGGTCTCTACTTGTTTGGCAAGTTCAATGGCACGTTCACAATCCTGTTCAGTTTGGCCAGGGATATAATCACTGTTGTATATTCCAATTCCAAATCCGTAGATTTCAGCACCTTCTTTAAGTAAGGAACATCCCTTTGCAAAGAAAGCAGATGGGTGATATTTTAGTACCCCTTCTTTTAGGGTAATAGTATCTGATTCTGCTGCTTGATGGGACCATGCACCATGAATTGCCTTGTTATCTGCATAAGGCCCTATAAATGCAATAGAATTCTTAGTGGATAGAGGTAGAGTATTTGCTTCATTTTTTAGTAGAACAAAACTTTGTACACAGGCATGAAAAGCTGCCTCACGGTGTTCTTTACATAAGGTGATATGATCATGTAGTATTTCATCTGCATCCTTATATGGGTTTTCAAATAAGCCTAGCTCATTCTTTAAGGTTAGAATGCGAAGAACGGCTTCGTTAAGCTTCTCCTCTGTGATAGAAGTTTGTGTAGGATCTTCTATGAGAGATTGTAGGTTTTCAACATAGCAAGTGCTACACATTTCAATATCTACACCAGCGCTAAAAGCGAGACTGGCAGCTTCTTTTCTATCTGCTGCTATTGTATGAGGAATGAGTTCAGCGACAGAACCATAGTCAGAGATAATCACCCCATCAAAGGAGAATTGCTCTCGTAAGATATTCTGAAGAAGGTGTTGATTTGCCGTACATGGAATACGGTCTAAGGTGTTAAAAGAGGTCATCACCAATTTACAACCAGCATCGATAGCTGCCTGATAAGCAGGCATATAGTCTTCAAATAGAGAGCGCTCACTTAATTCCACTGTATTGTATTCACGTCCACCAAGTGGGCTACCATAAGCTGCAAAATGCTTCATACAAGCTGCAAGCTTTCTTTGTTCTAAATGTTCTCCCTGATATCCTTTTATCATAGCCGTAGACATAAGAGAATTCAAATATGGATCTTCTCCTGTAGATTCCATAACACGTCCCCAGCGGCTGTCATTTACCAAATCTGACATAGGGGAGAAGGTGACATGAACTCCATCTGTAGATGTTTCTGCTGCAGTAATGGAAGTTGCTAATTGCACAGTGGTAGGAGAGAAAGTGCAACCCTGGGCAAGTGGAATTGGAAATACAGTACGATAGCCATTGATGACGTCTAACATAAATAGCATGGGTATGTGATGAGGGTGATTCTTTATGTATGCTTTTTGTATTTCTTTTACTCGTTTTGCTCCATGTAGATTGATTACGGAACCACATAATTGTTTATTCTTGCTCCTAAAGCCTAAAAAAGAAGTTGGACCTGTTTCCAAGGAAATATCATCGCATATCAAATTCCCATCTAGCTGTAATAACTGACCGATTTTTTCGTCTAGTGACAGTTCTTGTAGTAACTGCTTTAGTTCTTGCTCTTGCATAATGTCCTCCTAAGTTATTCTCGATAGCTTCATTATATCGAATCCGTGAGGTTTTAAATAGAGGAAAAATGGACAATCTCAAGAACTATAATTTAGTAACTATGGACATCTATTATACGCTGCCTTAGGAAGGCACTGATTGATTTTACATTAGGGTTACTGTATATTGAGGATAGACAAAAAATTTGTATTTTGTAGGAAAGGTCGTGACAAGAAATGTCAGAATACAGTTTTGAGAATAAAGTAGTTGTAGTGACAGGGGGAGCTAAGGGCATAGGTAAATGTATATGTCAGGAGTTTGAAAAACAAGGGGCAATTGTTTGTGTGATTGATGTGCTTGAGAAACCATATTTTATCGGGGATTTATCTGAAGAAGAGGTGCTGATAACATTCGCCAACAAGGTAGTATCGGAGTATGGT
>JAEZQN010000109.1 GCA_023441145.1 Bacillota bacterium | reverse complement strand
CAATTAATGCAATATGTTTCTGCTTCCCTATGCTAAAATAAATAAAATCATCATTTATCATTTGATTTCCTCCCATTCTTTCTGTTAGATACAGTTATTCTACAAATAGCGCCTTAATTTCCTCAAGCTTTTCTTCTGCCTGTTGATACCCCATCTGATAACTGCTCTTTAATACCTCAACATCCTTCTCATAACTGTTAAGTGGTTGCTTTGGCCGTAATATTATAGCCTTTCCCTCTTTTTCTAACTGCCTGCAGTAATCTAAGGTTTTATTATATCCTATGTGACGGGTTAGAATCGCCTTAGAAATAGCTGGATACTTGTGGCTATATAACTTGGCTACAAGCTTTCCTGTTTTATTTAGCCTCTTTACATAATCTGCAGTCCTGGTTAACACAATAATATGCTTATGGCACCCATCCTTAATAGCCTTACCAATTGGAATTGGATCTGACAATCCTCCATCATAGTATGGCACATCGTCAATCATAATTGCTGGAAATGCCATTGGTAGTGCACAGGTTGCCCGTAGTATGGTACACTTTTTATCCATTTCCTTACCATCAAAATACACTGCCTCTCCCGTTCGTGCGTCAGTGGTAACTACTATTACTTTACCAGGATAAGACCTATAAGAATCCCAATCGAAACGTTCAAGTTCATTAGGAACCTTATCATACACAAAATCCAAGCCAAAGACACTATGTTGTTTGATTATATTACTCTTACCAATATATCTCTTGTCATTACGGTATTTCGTAACTACACTCAGGTTCCTACCAGATTGTCTAGATATATAAGAAACACCATAGCTTATACCAGCAGATACACCAATACAATAAGGCACAAGAATATCATTATCCAACAAAGCATCTAACACACCCGCAGTAAAAATACCTCGAAAGCTTCCACCTTCCAAAACTAAACTGACCAAAATAAAGCCTCCTTATAATTTCCTCTCAACCTCACATGGCTTATTTTACCACACTGAAAAAAAAATGCAAAGGCCGGCTTACAAATTCAGCACTCTTATCAATCTCTTTGACATGATTGACCCAATAATGCCAATAACCACACCACTTACCAAAGCGGATATCAACAAGAATGGAAGATAATATAATAAAACTGTCGATTCTAACAGTAACATAGCCACCATAATCTGACCTATATTATGGAAAACTGCTCCTATAACGCTCACACCAACAATACTAAGTAAGTTTAACTTTTTCATTAAAGCCATCATAGCAAAGCTTAAAATTCCACCACTTAAGCTGTATAGCATTGTGTTCATATTTCCAAAGGTAAAGCCCACTAAGATTATTCTCACTAAAGAAACTACAAAGGCTTCCTTATACCCTGTGGTATAAAGAGCCACCACTACTACTATATTCGCCAAGCCTAGTTTCATACCTGGTACCGGCATTGGAATTGGAAACATCGACTCTATATAACTAAAAATGAATGCAAGGGCTACCAATACTCCATAGGTAGCTACTCTTTTGGACTTCATAATCCTACACCTTTCTTACTGTTATCCTTAATTTGCTATGGAGTCCAAAGAAGAACTCTCTTTCCCCTCAATAGTAATAATCACTTGATGAGGAAGACATACAATACTCTCTCCCTCTTTAGAGATAGATTTTTGATGCACACAAAGCTGATCTGGACAGTTTGCTTCTTTCATTGTAGCATAACCATTTTTGATTTGCAGTATATTCTCAAATTCACCATCTTTCATTACAATGGGAATTTCCTGTTCCTCCTTAAGGCTTACCTCCTTATAAACCTCACCACCAACTGAAATTATAACCTTTCCACCCTCTTTTTTATTCAAGAGGATAAAACTAATGGCTCCAATTGCAATGATAGCTATGGTTATTATTAATATAATATCGTTCCTTTTCATAGTATCTCCTTCAATCCAGTATGTTAATATAGGGAAAGGAGATACCTTTTCTTGTTAAGGCATCTCCTTTTCTTTAACATAAATGCGATACCGCATCCCCAACTAAATTATTTATTTGCTGCTAAAAAGGCATTGGCATAGTTGATACCATCAACAACAGCAGTTGATGAGTAAGTAGCATTGGAAACACCATCAATTGCAGTTCCTTCGCCCTCTTTACCTGCTAAATACACAGGAGCTTTAATACCCTGTAGGGAGCTAGTAAATTCCGCTTCAGCAATCTTAGCACCTAACCCTGGAGTTTCTTTGTTTTCATCAACTACGAACTCCTTAATTGTAGTTCCATCTGCTTCAAAGGTAATAGTCATCTTAATATCACCAGCATATCCTTTTGCTGTAGTTACTACCACGTAGCCAGTTGCATTACCATCTTTATCTACTGTTTTAGATGCTTCTACAACACCTTCTGCACCATTTACATCCATTGCTACAGCCTCATCAGCACCTAGGTTAGCTAAGAAATCACTTCCCCAAATAGCAAATGCTGTTAAAGCAACCATAAAAATCAATGAAATTATGCCGGCAAACTTTTTATCCTTCATATATCCTCCTAAATATCCCTAGTAATTTGCTTACTATTAAGAATTACACTCACCAAAACAATATCATAAATAAAAAAGCATGTAAAGTAGTATTTCTTGGTGGTAAAATAGGTAGACCTTGACAGTTTAACCTCTATTGCATAAAATCAAGATTGTATTACTAGTATTACTAGTAACTTGTAATTTATGTAAGAGCTAATAAGGAGTACCCATGATGTTTCATAACAAAAAACAATTCTTTCAAAGATTATTTTCTCCACTTTTCATTATCTGTTTACTATCCACAAGTTTATTAACTGGTTGTAATACCAATAGCACCAACAAGAATTCCCCAATCACCAAATCTACTTTTATGTTAAATACAATCGTCACAATCTCTCTATACGATTCTACTGATGAAAGTATTATTGAGGATGCTTTTAAGCTTATCAATGACTTTGAGAAAATATATAGCCGTACGTTAAAAGAAAGTGAATTATATAAACTAAATGAGCATTTGCTTCCAGAAGAAAATGGTGCATATACAATTTCTAACGACCTGGCGGATATTTTACAAAAAGCTTATTATTATAGCGTACTTACAGACGGTGCTTTCGACCTTGCTATTGAGCCTATTTCTTCCCTTTGGAATTTCTCAACGGATACTCATACTGTACCTGACAGTAAGCTAATCGAAGAGAAACTACCTTCTGTAAATTATAAAAACGTCCATATAAGTGGTAATAAGGTATCCTTTGACAATGAAGAAACTGGAATCGATCTAGGGGCTATAGCCAAAGGGTATATTGCAGATAAAGTAAAGGTGTTTCTGTTAGAGCGAGGTGTAAAAAGTGCCATGATTAACCTTGGTGGCAATGTACTTTGTGTAGGCGAAAAACCAGATGGTAGTGCATTTAACATCGGAATTCAAAAGCCATTTGCTGATCGTAATGAAACTGTTGCAGTTATGGAACTGAAAGACATGTCCGTGGTATCCTCCGGCATCTATGAGCGTTGTTTTACCGTAGATGATAAATTCTATCATCATATTCTAAACTCCAAAACAGGTTATCCAACGGATAACAACCTTATTGCAGTTACAATCGTAAGTAAGGAATCTGTTGTAGGCGATGGCCTTAGCACCTCCGTATTTGCTCTTGGCCTGGACAAAGGTTTAAAGCTTATCAATTCTTTAGATGGAGTATATGCTGTATTCATTACAGATGACTATGAGATGCACTATTCAGAAGGATTTAAGGAGAATATCCCTATGAGAGATGTGGAACAATAATTATATCTTGGCATTAAAAAAGGCTCTTTATTGAGCCTTTTTAATTTGTTGTAGCTGGTTCCACTGGAACCAGTTCATAGGTGATTGATACTGCTACACCCTCATGATTTAAATAAAAATCATTTAGGATTCGCTCCATGACAATTGTACCAATATCGTAGTTTGCTGCAGGAAGAATAATCATGAATTGAGAAGTACTATATCTACAAAAGCAATCGCCAATTCTTAAGCTATTAGTAATGGAATCCTTTAAGCCTTCCATCTGCGTCTCTAAGCTATAATCCTTAGGTACTTCTTTGCTATTATGGTTCAAATTCAATAAGCAAAGATAGACCATCTTACCACTTCTCACCATATTTCTAGCTTCCAACTGATAGATATTCTTAAATACTACATACTCACAAAAATATGCACCTTTTGCAATAGAGTTTTCCCTCATCAGTTCATTGATTGCACGAAGATCACGCTTCTTTTCTGCCTTATCAGCTACAATATCCACATATAAATCCAAAATTCTTTCTGATGGTGGAACACCCAAAATACTATAATGTGACTCAACTATGTACTCATAATGTGCCAGAGCTTCCCTACGGCGGTCTAGATTGATCAACGCAACCAAGTAATAGTAATGAAGGTTTTCGTTAAACTCCTCATTATACAAATCCTTTATACATAAATTAATTATACTCTCATAATCTTTACTATTATTCCAATAGGAAAGAGCATGATTCACTGCATCTAGGAATAAATTACGATACCATCGCTGTAGATTTACCACCCACTTCACATCTGCTATTTTAACAAGAAACTCTGACTTGTATAATTCGATTGCACTTAGATAACGCTCCATCCTTTCATCCTCGGATAACTTACTAAGTACATTTTCTTGCAAAATATTCTCAAACAAATCACTATCCACTACACATAAGTAATTGTTATTCCAGTGATATACTCCATTAATCGTAATGATTAATTCTCGCAAATATGATAACTTAAGAACTTCTAACTCTTCTTTAAGTTCTTCAAGCAATAGCTTTAATTCATAATTAGGATCCTCAGGCTTTTCATAAGGCCAAATTGCTTCTATCAAGTCCGTCTTATTGTATTCTCGAAAACGATTTAAAATCAAATAGGTTAATAAGATCCATACCTTTTTTTTGGGATATTTAGGAACTGCCATGCCATTTTGCGACAGTATTTTTAGATTACCAAAAAGGAAGATTTCTAGCTGACCTTTCGTCTCCCTATATGACTCCCAAACTAAAAGATTACGACCTAAGGTCTTAGCTCGATACAAACGTTGGTCAACAATTTCTACAAAGTGGTTTAGCTCATGCTCCTTTTCAGGAATAATAGTGCCCCCACCAATACTGACTGTTATCACTTTTTCTGCTCTTGAATGAAGATGTTGTATATTCAGGTTTTCTATATTAGCTCGTACATTTTCCAAGATTTCGATTGCTTCCTCTTGTGTATAATGCAAAAGAATTACAACAAACTCTTCTCCACCATAACGGGCAACAAATCCACCTTTTGTTGGAATATCCTTCTCTAGTTGCTTAGCAACCTGTTTAAGAACCATATCCCCCTGAAGATGCCCATAATTGTCGTTATACTCCTTAAAACAGTCGATGTCTATTATAACAATAGAAATAGGAAGCTGTTCCGATATCGCATACTGCCAGTCCAACTTTACACGTTCATCATAACTACGACGGTTAGGAATCCCGGTAAGACCATCTAGCATTGCTATATTTTCAATAGTCTTACGATACTGGTACACTTCAATATGATTACGAACCTTAGCTTTAATAACGCTTAAGTTAAATGGTTTTGTGATATAATCAACGGCTCCAAGAGATAATCCCTTTTCTTCATTTTTATCATCATTTAAACAGGTGATAAACATAACCGGAATACTACTGGTATTACTATCCTTAGTCAAAACATCTAGTACCTGAAAACCATCCATTTCTGGCATTAGTATGTCTAGAAGAATTAAACTAGGCTGAATGAGATTTGCTTGCTTAATGCCATCTCTACCATTCTTTGCAACAAATACCTGATATTCTTCTTTTAGCATCATATGTAGTGCATTAATGTTTACAACACTATCATCTATTATCAGAATTTTATGCTTCATTTAATCATCTCCTATGGCTTCCGCAATTTTTTCCAAGGACTGTCTTGCAAGCTCAAAGTCAAAGTGTTCAATTTTATTAATTAACCAATCTACTTGTTCTCTAATATCACTACGATACAAAGTTTTGTAGATTTCCTCAATATAATCTATCACAGCTGCATTATGACTTTCTATCATTTCTGCAAGAAGTGGAATTAGCTTAGCTGCCTCATCATTCCTAAATCCCTGTGGGTAAACATTCATAGTAACAGTATCGACATAAGAAACTACTTCCTTTAATACTTCTTGTAGTTTTATTACATATGCTTCCAGTAAATCTGGATTAACAATATCATGTGCCAACTCTTTTTCTAGTTCCTTAGTTACCTCGACTAGTTCCATAGCTCCTATGGTACTAGCGACACCTTTTACTGTATGTACATACATTCTGGCATTTGGTATGCTTTCTTCTAGTACCTTATAAATATACTGTTCTTCCCCTTGGTAGCCTCTAACAAAACTGAAAAGAAGTTGATTGTATAAATTTCGATCATTGGACAGGAAGCCTAGGGCGTAATGATAATCAATTTTCTTAAATGGATATTCTAAATTCTCATGATTATCATCTCTTTCCTGTATATAGATTGGCCCACTCTCATCAAGTTGCAAATATTTTAAAAGTAAGCAATCCAACGAATCAAGACTAATTGGTTTTGCCAAATAATCCGTCATCAAAGCCATATTAAACTCCGTCTTCATTGTGTCCATAGGGTTTGCTGTCATGGCAACAATAGGACAATTAACTCCTCTTTTCCGTATTAGGCTAGATGCTTCAAAACCTGACATTTTAGGCATAAATATATCCATTAGAATCATGTCATACTGATTATCCTGTAACATCTCAAGCGCCATATATCCATCCTTTGCAATGGATACATTTACACCAAACTTAACAAGTAACTCATATACAACCACTTGATTAATGTTATTATCTTCTACGACCAGTATATTTCCTTTAAATCGTCTAATATGATTATCTAAGGAATGCCTAATCTCAGTACTTTTTACTTCATCTGGATTACATGGTTTAAGAGGTAGTATAACAGTTACCTTTGTTCCTACTTCAACCTCACTCTCGAGCGTAATACTGCCACCAATCAAGTCTACTAGCTGCTTCGTAATAACCATCCCAAGACCTGTTCCATCCTGCATTCTTGTTCTGACATTATCCTCTTGTGAAAATGGATTAAAAATGTCTTTCAAAAATTCAGGCTTCATACCAATTCCTGTATCAATAATGACAAATCGTACAGCTCCTTTATAATTATCTACTGTCATAGTTACGCTTCCACGCAACGTATACTTTACACCATTAGCCAATATATTAGTAAGTATCTGACCTATACGCAAAGAATCCCCTTTATAGGTATCTCCTACCTCCTTATCTACTTCAATCACAAGACTAATATTCTTTTCTTGTGCTTTTAAGTCAAGTAAGGACGCGAATCGATTTATTAATGCACGAAGGGAGAAGGGTTCCGCAACAATAGGCATCTCCCGCTCCGAAATCTTTGTAAAATCCAGAATTTGATTTATGATATTGAGTAAGTCTGTCGCACTTTCTTCAATTTTCTCAAGGTAATTATATATTTTAAAGCTCCTGGTTTCATCTAAAGCAAGACTGGTCAAACCTAGAATTCCATTCATAGGGGTACGAATCTCATGACTCATCCTAGCTAAAAACTCAGACTTAGCCTTCATTGCTTCCTCTGCAGCTGCCTTAGCCTCTTGTAATTCCGTAACATCTAAATATACACCACGATATCCTATGTAGTCTCCTAATTCATTTCTTTTTGCTAATCCATTCTGTAATACCCAGTGTATCCTATGATTCTTATCCTCTAGTGGAATGAGGACATCCTTTAAAACCATATTTTCAGCTCTTAACATTTTTTTAAATCGGTGGGCTAACTGTCTTCTCACATTGAAAGGAAATTGCTCATAAAAATATTTGCCAATATAATCATCAGGCTCATAGCCAAGAACTGTTCTAATACCATCACTTATATAGGTAAATCGCCCCATTTGATCCATTTCAAAGATAAATTCATTGGTAACCATAGACAGAGCAAGAAAACGCTCCTCACTTTCCTCTATTAAGTGCTGAGCAAGATACTGTTCCGTAATATCCTCTACAGAACAAGCACAATAGCCATATTCAGGCTGGTAACAGGTATGCTTTAGATACTTCCCTAAAGTCTCATTGTATTCAATTAATGTATTGCTCTCACCACGAAATGCTACATCTCCATAAAACTGTATAAGAATCTTATCCCCGTTTGGGAAAAGATTCTTGAAGCTATACTTAAGCAATTCCCCCTTAGAAACCCCTACAATGTCAGCATATGCTTCATTGACAAACTCATATTCTAAGTCCAAAGGTCGTTTAATCAAATCTGTTTTGATTAGCGCTATAAAAAAACCATTGGACATATGTTCAAATAAGCTAGTCATACTCTCTGGGTCAGAGAAGAAAGAGTGTCTTTTTCGATTCCTTAGTTTTTTCTCAAAGCCTTTTACTTTCTTGAACATTAGTAATACTCCCTATCCTCTAAAGTGTACTATTTAAAACCAATCTGTCCTATAAGGTTAATTATACCATATTCTTGATAATTACAGTAATTTATCTATTGATTTACTAATTTTTTTTGCTTGATTCGATACTGCTCCTCAATCGGGTCTTTAAGGTCATAAATCCTCTTCCATTCCTTGGAATCAGTTACTTTTACTGTCTCACTCCTATTTTTATACAAAAAACGAATAATATTATAGCAATTGATCCATATTTCACTGTTTCCATCTTTTTGAGATTCATCAAAAATAATCTGCATACCAAAATGAAGATGTGAGGTTTCAATATTATTTGTATTCTCCTTGGCACTATATCCCGTTCTTCCCATATACCCAATCACATCACCTGCTGTAACTATACTACCTTCTTTTAGGTCTGAACAGTACGGATAATTCTTTCTTAAATGAGCGTAATAATAGTATCTTTTCTTATCAAAGCTTCTTATACCAATTCGCCAACCCCCATATTGATTCCACCCAATTGCCTCCACATAGCCTGATTCTACTGCAATCACAGGTGTACCAACCTGACCCATCATATCATGTCCAAGATGCCTTCTTCTATATCCGTAGGATCTAGATACGCCAAAATCATCAAAATCACTATATGGAAAATTCTTAGCTATTGGTAAAAAAGCCTTAAGACCATATTTCTTTTCCCACATAATCTGAGGATTACTATCATCCTTCATCGTCTGCACTTCATACTCTCCTACAAGACCACCTAAAATTGCTTCATAGGAGTCATAATAATAGTTATAGTTTTTCATATCCTTTGTTAAAGCCTCC
Organism: Bacillota bacterium; assembly: GCA_023441145.1. GTDB lineage: Bacteria > Bacillota > Clostridia > Lachnospirales > Lachnospiraceae > KM106-2. The sequence continues at coordinate 1,189 of JAEZQN010000109.1, read as the reverse complement.
ATTGTCTCCTTCTTTTCAGTTAGTGTTTTTACTAATGCTGACATCTGAGAACTTCTATATTTATTAAAATTTCCACCATTTTTTGTAGCGATATAGGCCAAAAGCTGTATCCAATGTACATGAATTTCTTTTTCATAGGTGTCTAGGTCATATTGATAGGCATCACATAAAGCCTGATAGGATACATTAAAATCCACCCATTTAATATACTTATTGTTTTGTGTTCCCTCCTCCTCTGACTCTTCCTCACTCTGCTCATTGGTTGTCTCAAGGTCAGAGGTCTCATAGTTCTCTTTAGTAGTATGATTAGAGACTATGTTAGTCAAAGAAAGATTGCTATCCTCATTTAAGGCTTCTGTATCTTCCGTATTTTTGTTGTAGACAAACACCATTACTAACAGCGTCAGTATTACCATTTCAACAAGAATTAACTTTTTATACTTATTCAATATAATTGCTCCTAAAACTATGTTGTGTCGTAATATTTTATGACCAACTAGATTCCTTCATTACAAAAAAGTAACTTCCAATTTTTAACAATATTAGTTGCATTTTCTCTAGTTGCATAGTAGGATTAAATAAAAAGGGGGATTTTTATGGAACTGAATGAAGTAAAAATCACATGCGCTTACAACTCGGCTTTAACTCTTAAAGCCACACATGGTCATTTTGCTACTAATCATTCTCACATTAATTACTACATCGACCTAACCACCCTTAAAGTACGTCACACAGAGGCCTCAGCCATCGCCAAATCCATGGCTGGCAAATATGTTTCTACAACTGTAGTAGATACTATCATTTGTATGGATGACATGGAAATCATCGGTGCTTATCTTGCCGAAGTTCTATCTGCTGCAGGGATAATGTCTATGAACTCTCATACATCGATTAATGTAATTAGTCCAGAGTTCAATTCCAATGGTCAGCTTATTTTTAGGGACAACATTCAACCAATGGTAAACAACAAACATGTACTTTTACTTTTAGCCTCAGCAACTACCGGGAAAACAATAGCCAAAAGCCTAGAATGTATTCAATACTACGGTGGCATTGTGGAAGGAATTTCCACAATTTTTAGTGCTGCTAAAACCATTTATGGACGTAACATTAACACTATTTTCTCCTCTGATGATTTACCAGATTATATGAATTTCCCACCAAGAGATTGTCCTCTCTGTAAGCAGGG
>JAEZQN010000208.1 GCA_023441145.1 Bacillota bacterium | reverse complement strand
TAGAAGATAATCCATGGCAGATTGCACCAGCCATAAGCGAGCAGATTTATTCCATGGAAGATGCACTTTTATTTTCCAGCATGATGATGAATTTCCTGAAATATTGCGATAGAGTAAAAGTTGGCTGTCAGTCTTTGCTAACGAATATTAGTGCATGTATTATGACAGATAAAATGGGTGATTCATGGGTTCAGCCAATTTATTATCCATTTCATTATATTGCAAAATATGGGCAAGGAGTTGTACTCCATAGTAAAGAGTATGGATCAGGCTATAAAACAGAAGCCTTCGAACATGTTCCATGTGTCGATCAAGTGGTAGTTTATAATGATGATAAAAATGAACTAGTGTTATTTATGGTGAACCGAACAGAAACAGAAAATGAAATTGAATTAGACGCCGAACATTTTGAATTGGATAAGATTGTTGAAAGTGTAGCATTATATCATGAAAAGGATATTAAAGCAACAAATCTAGAAGACCATAATTGTATTACACCTATTGAGATTAAAAATAGCAAGGTTGAGAATAATACTATGTTTTGCAGATTGCTTCCACTGTCCTTCCAGATGGTTCGTATCAGCTTGAAGTAGGTGACATTTTCGAGCTGGTATGCTAGAATTGGGTAATATTGATATTGCGAGGTGTAATAAGTTATGGGAATAACAACAAATGATCTGGCTAAAATATGCGGTGTTTCTAGAACAACTGTATTGCGTGCTCTAAATGGTAATGGTCGTATAAGTCCAGAAACGAAGGAAATGGTTCTTCGAGTAGCCAAGGAAAATGCTTACAGACCTGATTTATTGGCTAGAAGTCTTGTTAATGGAAAAACATATAATATTGGGGTTGTTGTTTTAGATGCAAAAAGCCGATATTTTGCAGAAATGATCAGTTGGATTGTAAACAAAGCAAATAAAAAAGGGTATGGTGTGAGTATTATGCTACATGGTGCTCAGCCTAAACTTGAAAAAAAGCAATTATTACGCCTGGCATCCTATAGAGTGGATGGAATTATCGTTTCATCCGTTAATCAAGGTGATTCCTATATAGAATTTTTGAAAAGTTTAAATACACCAATTGTATCCATTGATAATAAAATTGCGGATGACATCCCGTTTGTTGGTATTGAACAAAAAAATGCTATGAAAGAAATCACTGAACTGGTAGTTAATGAAGGAATTAAAAAAATAGTTTTTGTATGTCCACCAATGTGTGAAGAGTCAAAAGAAAATATTTATGTTCATAAAGAAAGGCAAGAAGGGGTCAATGAAGTTATAAGAAAGAATCCGGATGTATCAATAGTAGAGCTACTGGATTGGACGTATTTGGAAAAGGTCGAGGAATTAGTTGATACAGGTGAAAAAGTGGCATTTGTGTGTACCGCAGATGAATTTGCACTTCCAATTATAAAAAGACTTAATAGCAAAGGACTAATTCCAGGGACAGATTATGCAATCACAGGATTTGATAATATAGACATCTTAGATTATATATCCCCAAAACTTACTACCGTATCAAATGCTGTTGAAGAAGTTGCCAATACAGCAGTCAAATTGTTGTTTGAGTTAATGGCAGAAAAAGAAAGTATAGGAAAAGATAAATCAGCTGATGAGCTAGGTTGGGTTGGTAACGAGTGTAGAATTCTTCCTTATACCATAATTTCAGGTGAAACCCTTTGATAAGGTAAATAACATGAATAGTAAAAATTATAAGACAACTAGGTACAATAGTCCGTTCATAATACAACGGGCAGATCCATATGTATATAAGGATAATGATGGAACATACTATTTTACGGCATCAGTTCCGGAATATGACAAAATTATTTTACGATGTGCAGATACAATCGATGGACTAAAAAATGCAAGTGAGAAAGAAATATGGCATAAGCATGAGTCAGGAATAATGAGTAAGCATATATGGGCACCAGAAATTCATAAAATAGAAGGTTCATGGTATATATATTACGCAGCCGGAGAGAAAGATAATATTTGGGAAATACGGCCCTATGTACTTAAATGTGTTGGTGAAAATCCAATGGAAGATGAATGGCTTGAATTAGGTCAAATGCAGGGTGCCGATAATTTTTCTTTTCAGGACTTCTCCCTTGATATGACAGTGTTTTACCATAAAGAGAAATGGTATGCTATCTGGGCAGAAAAGGTCAGTGTAGGAAAGAAGATTTCTAATTTGTATATTGCTGAGATGGAAAGTCCAGTTAAATTAAAATCAAGTCAAGTATTACTTACATCCCCTTCTTATGACTGGGAAAGAGTAGATTTCTGGGTGAATGAAGGCCCAGCTGTAGTGAAACATGATGGAATGATTTTTGTGACATTTTCAGCGAGTGCAACAGGAGAATGTTACTGCATGGGATTATTATCTATTGAGGAAGATGCAGAAATATTAGATCCATGTGCATGGAAAAAAGAGCGTTATCCGGTATTGAAAACAGATGCAGAAAAAGGCATGTATGGACCGGGGCATAATTGCTTTGTAAAGAGTGAAGATGGTTTAAGTGATGTTATGGTTTATCATGCAAGAACTTATGACGAGATTATAGGAGATCCTTTATATGATGCAAATAGACATGCATATAAAATGAAAATCAAATGGTCAAAGGATAATAGACCAATATTCGACTATGCTAATAATTTCTAATATTAAAAATACTTATACATACATCGAGAATAAGCAACTGGATTTAGAGAACAAAGGAGAATGTGATGAGTATTAAGTTTAATATAGAAGGCAAAATGTTTTCAGGTCTTAGTAAAATATTTGACATAGTTTTTTTAAGTGTCTTATGGTTTATTTTTTGTATTCCAATGCTTACGATTGGTCCAGCAACAACAGCACTTTATTATACGACTGTCAAGGTGATTCGTAAAGATCGGGGATATGTGTGGAAGGAATTCTGGTATGCCTTTAAGACCAACTTTGTTACCGGACTCATTTACACCATGGTTTTAGGAGTAGCTATTGTTGGACTTTATTATGGGCTTGCTTTAACTGCAAACTCTAAGGATACGATGCTACAGATTTCTCATTATACATATATTATTGTAAGCTTTCTTCTGGCTTGTCTATATGTTTTTCTGTTTCCTATTCTATCTCGTTTTTCCTTATCGAGACTGCAACCAATGAGAATGTCTTTGTTTCTTTCCATACGACATTTATTGATTACAGTTGCACTACTTCTACTTATTTATATAGGAGGCGTCGCTGTAGTAATGGTATACCCACTTATATTTATTGTGCCTGGGGCAATATCTTTCTTATGTTCATTACTTATCGAGCGAGTGTTTAAGAAATACCAGCCTAAGTTAGATGAGGATACCGAGGAAGAGGATTTAAAATGGTATCAGACTTTTTAGTGTAGGAAGGTAATGGGATTAATAAGATAATAAGATAAGATCTCTATATCAATTAGATGGTATGGGGGTCTTTTATTTATGCTTATTTAAAACTGTTCATAGGAAACAGAAAATGTGAGGGTTCTGCTTAATTATGTCATAAATAAATGGGTTGTTTTTGGAAAACCGCAAGGTCTTCAGGTATCATGAAAGGGTGAAAAATGGTAGATAGATTGTATGTACTATGATATACTTTGTATATTCAATTAGAACGGAACATTCAGTTGGTGGAGGGGATAATTTTATGTACAAAATAGGAATAATGGGTTCTACTGGTTATATGGGTGGAGAGGTAGTAAAACTTATACTGGAGAATCCCAATTATGAAATTGCTTGGCTAACCAGTAGACGTGAAGGAAAGATTGAAGACTATCACCGTAATTTGCTAGGGTGTGATTTAAAGTTTATTAAGGAGGAAGATATCACTCCTTGTGATGTGGTTATTTTATCATTGCCTTCTGGAATGGCAATGGAGGTTGCACCTCGTTTTTTAGAGCAAGGGATAAAAGTAATTGATTTGAGTGCTGATTATAGAATTAAAGATTTAGAACTTTGGGAAAGAGTATATGGAAGAAAGCATGCCTCACCTGAGTTGATTAAGGAAGCAGTTTATGGTGTTACGGAGTTACATCGTGAAGAAATAAAAACAGCTTCGTTAATTGCTAATCCGGGATGTTTTTCATCAGCAGCAATTCTAGGATTAGCTCCACTTATGGGTTTACATAATGTGAACAAAAGTAATATTTCTATTGTCGGTTTATCTGGATCTTCGGGGGTGGGAGCAGAACTTGATTTGGTGGCACATCATCCAGAAGCTCATAATAATATAGTTGCATATAATGTTGTTGGACATAGACATACCTTTGAGATAGAACAAGAATTACAGTTTTTATCAAATGAAAAGGTAAATATTAATTTTACTCCTGCATATGTGCCTGTTACCAGGGGAATATTAAATATTTGTAATTTGAATTACCATGGTGATTTGACATTACAGGATATTAAAAAAGTGTATGATGATTTTTATAAAGATGAGGAGTTTGTGAAAATTCTAGGATGTGAAAAAGATAAAAACTCATCTTGGCAATATAAACCTTATCCATGGATATCTGCTGTGGCTGGCACAAATTATTGCCATATTGGTATGGACATTGATGTTGTAAGGAAACGGATAGTTATCTTCTCTGCACTAGATAATATGGGGAAAGGTGGAGCACATGTTTGTGTAGAAAACCTTAATTTGATACTAGGAATAGACGAGGGAAATGGATTAAGAAATTATGCTTTTCATCCATGTTAACATATCACTATCTATTATGATAGTAATATGTTATGAGTAAGGCCATATGAGATTGCAGGAATCTAGCTAGAGGTTTTATATAACTATACATAAAACATAATATTTTACTAATCAACGCTGAAAATGAAGAGAAAAGGAGGATTACATATGTTTAAGGAGTTTGGTGGATTATTTGGATGGTTTATCATCGTAGCGTTTGTTGGAACAATCTTAAACTATATCATCAAGTTGATAAACCGGCGCTTTAGTAGAAAGATTTCTACGAACCCTGTAGCTAAGAAAGTAATGAAAGTATTAATGGTAATCTTTGTACGCAATCATAAGTATTTTGGATTTGCTACTGCAGTGATGTTGCTTGCCCATTTTATCATTCAATTCTACTTTATTGGGCTTAGTGTTTCTGGTGTGATTGCTGCAGTTCTTCTGATACTTCAGGTTGGGCTTGGCATTTATGCTACTTTGAAAAAGAGACCAAGAAAAGGAGTCTGGTTTATCACTCATCGTTTGATTGCGGTTTTGTTAATCCTTGGAACGGTTTTACATTTGGTGAATCCATATGGTTTAAATAATATAGGTAAAAAAGAGGAACCTCCTAAGGTAACAGAGAAGGTGGTAGAGTCTCCTAAGGCAACAGACAAAGTTGGAGAATCCCCTAAAGCAACAGATAAAGTTGTAGAATCCCCTAAGCCAACAGATACAGAGAGTGATACCGAGATGCCAACCTTTACCGTAGAGGAGTTAGCAAAGTATAACGGAGAGAACGGCAACAAGGCCTATGTCGCTTATGATGGTTTAGTCTATGATGTTACCAATGTACCAGCATGGGCAGGTGGTATGCATAATGATGAGAGCTCTGGTATAGACATTACAGATTTGGTAGGCAGATCCCCTCATGGAGAAGCGGTATTTAAGCGTTTACAGGTGGTGGGCAAATTAGCAGAGTAGTAGTAGATATTTAATCAGTGCATTTATTAAAATGGAAATTAACTTAAAAAGGAACAGGTTAGGAGAAAGCCTAACCTGTTCCTTCTCTATTTACTTCAATGTATAACTAGTCTCCCCTGATTTAAGTACTATACTTTCTGCTTCATTATAGTTAATTGATGGGAAGTAAGGATGGATATTACAACGGTTCTGTGGTAACATTTCACCTTTTACATCACACCAGGTATAGCCCTTGTTATCGCTATTTACTATGTATTCCGTACCGTCTACCACTAGTGTAAATGTATCTACTAGCTCCAGCCAGTTCTCCTGTAATTTCTTCTCTAGCTTCGCATAATCTGTCTCATCTCCAGCAAGACTAGTGCCCACAAAGTCATACAAGAATGTGAAATCGGAATTATAACTTCCAAATGATGCTGCTACCAAGTTGTAGTCAATACCTCCATGGCTAAACTTTATATTTTCATAGGTAACATCGGATACTGGATGATAAATGTCTGCAGGTGGAGTGAATCTAAACACAAGATTAGTATTATGGTATTCTTGCCCATAGGCCGCGTCCATGTCATCAGTTATTTGGCAGACATCTACAACTACTGGTTCTCCACTTGTCATCCAATAAGGAGCTCCTGTCATAGCGAAGTGATACAAATTGTCAATTTTGTCATCCTTTGTACCGTATCCAGTGGCTTTTCCATAGTGATCCAATTCATTTGCATATACTTCCTCACCTAAGGTATATGCGAGCATACGAATTTTATCAGTTTTCGCTGCCATTACTTTATCTTTTACATACACATCAAATACTAGCTTAGGTGTATTTTTATCTCCTGTAACTGCTATTAGATCTACTTTAAAGCTTTCATCTTCTTGTGACTGATTTATTTCGTATAGATATCCTTTGTCTACAATGTCGGCAGTGGTGTCATCTTGAAAAACAGTCCGAAACAGACTTCCTAGATGTCCTGTAGCAGCCATAACCGTAGTTCCCATAAGAAGAAGACAAGCGGCTGGAACGGCTAATCTCCATACCAATTTTTTTCTTTTTCGCTCCGTATAATTAACTACTTTTTCTTCTGTGTAAGTAGACATAGTTTCTTGCTCTCTTGCTCTCATAATAATATCCTCCGCTGTTGTTGTACAATTTGCATCACAAAAAGCATTTATTTGCTTTTTGTATTCATTTGACAATGCCATTATAACCAATCCTCCTTTTGCAAAGATTTCTTAAGCTTCTCTCTACCACGCTTCAGCCTTATTTTTATCGTTGACTCCGGCGTTTCAAGTGCTTCGGCAATTTCCTTAATTGAGTAGTTTTCATAGTAAAATAGGTGAGTAGGGATTCGATATTTCTCCGGTAATGCCAACACCAATTTTACTAAATCGTAATTCTCCCCCTTATCAATACAAGGAATGTCATCTGGTAACGGTGAGTCTGATATGTAACGTTTGCTTCTGAGGTGATTTTTACTAATGTTTGACGACACTCTAATTAACCATGCTTTGATATGTTCTTCATCTTCAAAATCAGTACTGCAATGAAGCAGCTTGATGAACACTTCTTGCTGAAGATCAGTAGCATCGTCTATGATTTTTACATAGTTAAATATAACCGAATATACAGTATTCTTATATTTGCCGTATGTATCCAAGAATAACTCTTGCGTTAATATCATTACTCTTTAACTCCTTCACTTTTTTGAAACGTTTCGATTTAGTGGTTGGCCCTTTACATCTATAATACACATTAATGTAACATAAAGTTTCATTTTATTAATAAAATGTTAAAAAAAGCATACTTGTTATAATATGGTATTCATAATACAATAAAATGGATGGATTAAAAGGTGAAAATACAGCGTTTTATTTTGAAGGGGATAAAATATATATAGGTTTCACGCTAAATGCTACTGGATTTTATACCACCTATGTATCCTTTCTTTATAAGTAGAAAACGGATGGAGGAATGAAAGATGGAATGCGTAAAATGTAAACAAGAAATGATGACAGCGAAGCTCATTGGAGATATTTACGAGACACAAATATTTTTGTCCAATAAAAAGAAAGGTCTTTTTGAAAGTAGGAAAAAAAGCACTGTATCCTGTTATGTTTGTCCTGATTGTGGATATGTTGAACTTTATGCAGACAATCCCAAAG
>JAEZQN010000154.1 GCA_023441145.1 Bacillota bacterium | reverse complement strand
ACCTACAATTGCTCCAGAAATACAGTAAGACGTGCCCTCATGATGTTAGCTCAGGAAGGTTATGTCCAGTCTCTTCACGGAGTAGGTGTAAGAGTAATCTACCAACCTATTAAGCAGACCTTATTCTCTATTGGTGGCATCGAATCCTACGTAGAATCTGCTCTTCGCAATGGATTTACCCCAGTAACTAAGGTGATCCAACTTACAGAGCTTATTGCGGATAAGAGAATTGCTTTAAGGACAGGCTTTCCAGAAGGGGCCCCAATATACTATATTCAAAGACTTCGTTATGTCGATGATAAGGCTCTCATTCTAGATATTAATATGTTTTTAAAAGATGTAGTTCCTGGATTAACAAAAGAAATCGCAGAGAGCTCCATCTATGATTATATCGAAAATACATTAGGTATGTCTATTATAACAAGTAAACGTTTGATGACAGTGGAACGTGTCACAGAAATCGACGCCAAATATATGGATCTAAATGATTATAATTGTCTGGCTGTTGTCTCCAGTCAGACCTATAATTCCAATGGAATCATGTTTGAGTTCACTCAGTCACGGCATCGTCCCGATTATTTTAGTTTCCAGGATACCGCTATTCGTCATAAGTAGAGATATCCTGCCAATACACAGCCCATGAGTACAATTATCGTACTAACGCCAAAAACAGCAACAGCAATAAACGCTGTTGCCATTAATACATATGGTCTCTTATGCATGACTTAATTTCCTAATTAGCTCTACAGTCAATACTATTTTATCATATCTATTCCTGTTTGAAGTGACTTTTCATCTATCATACCCTTGGCTGCTGCTTTGACAAACCCATCCTTATCAATGAAATAAGTAGTTGGAATGGAATAAATCCCATAGGTATTGGCAGCATCTTGATCTACATCAAAGTAGATTGGGAAGGTATAACCCTCAGATGCAATGTAGTCTTTTGCAGTTTCTACTGTCTCCCTACTTCCATCTGTTAAATTAACCATTACAAAGTCTATATTGTTTCCGTATTCTTCATATGCCTTTTGAAATTCTGGAAATTCATTTTTACATGGCCCACACCAGCTTGCCCAGAAATTCAGAACCACAGGCTTACCTTTAAAGCTTAACAGGGTTCTTTCTTGATTGTTTTTATCTATCACAGCAAAATCTAAAGCTGCTGTCTTTTCCGTCTCCTGTTCCTTATCTTCCGTCTCCTGATTAGTGGAAAGATTGTTACTTGGCTGATACTCTTTAGTCAAATTGTTGTATAAAAAAAGGCTTCCACCTATCAACACAACTAAAATAACTAGCCCACCTATCAATTTTATATATCGATTCATCATTTACCTCCTTTAGAAATGCTCCCTAAAAGCTTAAGAGCGACAATAAGTATCCCATAGTCCCTGTCATCATAAGGATTCCTACGATCACTAGGAATACTCCTGATACCACATTAATTACAGAATAGTGTTCTTTAATAAACTGAAAGGTTCCCCTTAATCGATCTATTAAAAGGGCACTAATAAGAAATGGTATTCCAAGCCCTATGGAATATAAAATAAGCATTCCCACTCCCTGTGCCATAGTATTTGACTGGGAGGCCATCATCAAGGCAGAGCCTAAAAAAGCACCTACGCATGGTGTCCATCCTATGGAAAAGACAATACCAAACAACAGGGCACTAAAGAAACCAGTCTGTTTTATCTCAACATCTGCCTTTCTTGTCCTATTTATAAAGGGCAGACGTAGAATTCCCATAAAATTCAATCCAAATAAGATTACAATACCTCCAGTAATAAGGTTGACCTCTGTCTTATATTCGTTAAGAAGTCTTCCTAGTCCACTGGCAAAAGCACCTAAGCTCACAAAAACAATGGTAAACCCTAATACAAAACCTAGGGCATTGCGAAAAGTTTTTCTCTTATTATTTTCGCCATTTACAAAATAAGAAATGTAAATAGGTAACATAGGAAGTAAGCACGGGGAAATAAATGTAATAATACCCTCTAAAAAAGCTATCGCATATTGCATAGATTTTCTCCTTTCCTAACATTCTACTTTTATTGTATCCAGTTAATAAGAAATAACCGTGACTAAGTCACAATAATATCCCCAAAGAATGTCTTTTTTGTGACACTCTTTGGGGATGATAGTTTTTATCATTTATGTACTTGTGGTTGCTGTAACGAAACACTAATCTTTAATTATTCTCCACTGCCAAAAAGGCTTCTTTTAGGTCCTCCAAAATATCCTCTATATGCTCTGTCCCAATGGATAAACGTATACTATTAGGCTTAATTCCTTGAGCTAACTTTTCCTCTAGCGTTAACTCTGAATGTGTGGTAGAAGACGGATGTATTACAAGGGATTTGACATCCGCTACATTTGCTAATAAGGAGAACAGTTCTAGGTTATCTATAAAATCTTTGGCCTTTCTTTCATCCCCCTTAATTTCAAAGGTAAAGATAGAACCTCCCCCATGTGGAAAATATTTATGATACAGTCTTTGTTGTTCTGGGTCTTTTGATATGGATGGGTGATTTACCTTTTCCACCTGTGGGTGAGTTTCTAGGAATTCTACTACCTTAAGGGCATTGGCTACATGCCGTTCTACACGGAGAGACAGAGTCTCTAAACCTTGTAAGAAGATGAAGGCATGGATAGGAGAAAGCGTAGCTCCCGTGTCCCTAAGAAGAGTAGCTCGAATACTTGTAACAAAAGCAGCTGCCCCTACATTCTTTGCAAAGCTAACCCCATGATAGCTTGGGTTAGGTTCTACCAGATGAGGAAACCTGCCACTGGCAATCCAATCAAACTTTCCACTGTCAATAATTACACCACCAATAGTTGTTCCGTGACCACCAATAAATTTGGTTGCAGAGTGAATGACTATGTCTGCTCCATACTCAATAGGCCGAACCAGGTAAGGTGTAGCAAAGGTATTATCTACTACTAAAGGAATGTTGTGAGCATGGGCAATTTTAGCCAACCTCTCTATATCTACTACCTCTGAATTAGGATTTCCTAGAGTTTCTATGAAGAGAGCCTTTGTATTTTCCTGAATGGAAGCCTCTACCTTCTCATGATCAAATGGGTCTACAAAGGTGGTAGTAATTCCATAATCGGTAAGCGTATGTGAAAGCAAATTGTAGGTACCACCATAAATATTTTTAGCCGCCACTATATGGTCTCCTGTATGAGCAAGGTTTTGTAAGGTATATGTGGTAGCAGCTGCACCAGAACCAACCGCAAGGGCTGCAACACCACCTTCTAAAGCTGCAATCCTTTGTTCAAATATATCCTGAGTAGGGTTCGTCAGTCTCCCATAGATGTTCCCTGCATCATTTAGGCTAAACCTTGCTGCTGCATGATCGCTGTTATGAAATACAAAGGACGATGACTGATAAATTGGTACTGCTCTGGCATCAGTAGCAGAATCTGGTTGCTCCTGGCCAACATGTAGCTGTAGGGTTTCAAATCTAAATGTTCTATCTGCGTATAATTTTTTACTCATACTATCACTCCTATCTGCAGTGTATGCCTGCTATGCAATTCCTATTGGTTTACTATGTTATGTTATGATACCATACTCCTTCTGTAATCAGTTAATACCAAAAAACAACAGCTAGCTATAACAATATATTATAACTAGCTGAACTAAGTCCCATTACATAACTTAATTTCTCTATAGGCTGATCTTATATAGGAATGCCATTAATACTGGTTTATGCTATCTGCCACATCCTCTATGGTGTATGGCACTAGCTTTTTTAAATCCTCTGGTTTTACCTCTACCTGATACCCTATTCTACCTGCACTAAAGATTATGGTTTCGCATAATACAGCCGTCTCATGAAGAACCGTTACAAACTGTTTTTTCATTCCAATGGGAGAACATCCACCATGTATATATCCGGTAAGTGGCAACAGTTCTTTGGATTTTACCATTTCTATGGATTTTTCACCTACTGCTTTTGCCGCCTTTTTAAGATTTAACTCCAATGCAACAGGAATCACAAAGACATAGCGTTCCTTAGATTTTCCTTCTGTTACAAGAGTTTTAAATACCTGCTCTTTATTTAATCCCAATATTTCTGCTACCTCAGTTCCACTAATAGCTTCACCATTACCATAGGTATATTGTTGATATGGTATTTTAGCCTGTTCCAAAAGTCGCATGACATTGGTTTTTAGTTCTGCCTGAGTTACTATCTTGTTCTTCGCCATAAAATCCATCCTTACAATTTTTATTACAGAAACACACCGTTTCGTGTACTGCTTCTTGATGGTATTGTAAAACTTTTTATCTACCAAGGCAAACGCTTATGTTCAAGGTTTTTATACAATAATCCTGCATTTTAGATTTGTTCTAAATCATTAGTTTATTTGCAATAATTATGAATTTGAATTAATATAGTAGTAATGTACCAACCTTAATAAACTACATAATTACATAATATTACTACTAACGACTAAAAGAAACAGAGAGGGGTTTTAATGCGCATGAAACCAAAAAAATTAATATGTACTTTTGCAGTAAGCATTCTTGCTGTATTAGGCATCTCACTCCAGGTAAAAGCCGAGGAAATTATTTCCATACCAGTGCCTAGTAATACAGTAATGCTACAATATGATGACCGTTATACCTTTCCTAGTGATGTAAAAACCATTTACAGTATTACAGATGAAACCATAACCAATCATATGACAGTAACCTCTAATCAATGTGGTACCAACGAACTGGATGTTACTGTGGCAACCATAGACACTACTGATCCCAAAAAAATTATTGCTACCGGCTGTGGTACAGTAGTCATTAGCCTTATGGACGGTTCTGTTTATCAACTAAATGTATCTGCTGCCCCAATTAGTCTATTCCTACTTATTGGTCAAAGTAATTCTGAAGGAGCTCTTTCTTCCTATACAACGAATACTGCTCAAACATACAAGAATCAGCAAATTCTAAATGAAGAGGGAACGGTATACAACACCTATATTGCCAGTAGTAAAACTTATAATCAGTATATTGGATGGTATGAAGCCCCATGGGAAGCAGCATCTACAAAAAATGCTAAATCCTTCTTTCCAAGTTCAATGACAGATAATAGTGTAACTGAGGAATATAGGCGTCTTAATAATCTTACCTCTACCGGCAAAGGAAAAGCTGGATGGGATGGTGCCTTTGCTTATCGTTGGCACAACCTAACAGGAGAAAAAGTCTGGTTAGTGAATGCTGCTGTAGGTAGTTCCTCTATCACCAAATGGCAACCTGACAGTTCTTCTGATTCTTATTTTAACCGCGCTGTTGCTCTATATCAAAATGCAGAAGAACTATTAAACAAAGAAATTCAGGCTGGACACTATACCCTACGTCATAAAGGATATTTCTGGCTCCAGGGTGAGACAGATGAACGTATACCATTAAGTGCTGCAACCTATACACAGTATTTTAAAGCTATGCACGAAGGTTTAATGAAACAGCTAAATGGTGAAAATCTCGGTGCACTGG
>JAEZQN010000156.1 GCA_023441145.1 Bacillota bacterium | reverse complement strand
ATATTGACTATCCTGATAGATAATCCGGCCTCCTTTAAAATAGGAATCGCACGTAACGCAGCCTTAGTACCTGCCTCATCGCTATCATAGGTAACTAACACCTCACTGGTATACCGCTTTAACAGATTTGCCTGAAGACCTGTAAAAGCAGTACCCAAACTAGCCACTGCATTATTAAAGCCTGCCTGATGAAGAGCAATCACATCCATATAGCCCTCACAAATAATCATATTCGGCCTTCTTGAAATTCTTGCTTGGTTCATCCCATATAAGGTACGGCTCTTGTCAAACACCTTAGTTTCTGGAGAGTTTAAGTATTTGGGCTCTCCCTTGCCCATGACACGTCCTCCAAAACCTATGACTCTATTATTCACATCCATAATAGGAAACATCACACGGTTCCAGAATTTATCATAAATACCTCTAGCTTCATCAAAGGTAATAAGACCTGACTGTTTTAGTATTTCGTCTTGATAACCTTGTTTCTTTAGATACTGGTACAAATCATTACTCGTTTTATTGGAATAACCCAACCCAAATTTTTGTATCGTCTCTAGGGTCAGTTCTCGGTCTGTAAGATATTTTAGCGCATTGGCCCCATTTTCCATCTTCAACTGATAGAAATAGTATTTTGCAGCCTCTTTATTAATCTCAAGAAGCTGAGCCTTTAAATCTGCCTGTCTTTTCTCTTCCTGCGAAAATTCCACTTTGGGGAGATCCACTCCAGAACGCTCGGCTAACATTTTTAAAGCCTCTACAAAGGTATAATTCTCATATTCCATTACGAAGGTGAATACATTGCCCCCAACACCACAACCAAAGCAGTGATACATCTGCTTTGATCCACTTACGCTAAAGGAAGGGCTTTTCTCATTATGAAAAGGACAAAGTCCAAAATAATTCCCACCTTTTTTTTGCAACTTTACATAAGTTGAGATTACATCCACAATATCATTGCGTTGTCTAACTTCTTCTACAATATCTTCTGGATAATACATAGGTCCTCCCTAGCAGAATTTTTGTTAATATACACTCCAAAACTTTGGAATGTTAACTTCCTGAAATTTCTCTATGGCATAATGATCGGTCATTCCTGCAATGTAATCACAGACTACTCTTTCCTTGGATTCTCCCTTCTGCTCAATAAGCCGACGGTAGTCCGTTGGTAATAAGTCAATATGTGCAATATAGTATTCATATAGGTACTTGACCAGATTTTCTGCCTTGAATTCTTGTCCCTTTGCAATCGGATTCGTATAAACATTAACAAACATAAAGCTTCTTAATCCATACATAGTTTCTTCGATTACAGGAGACATTATAATATCATTTTTCCCGTCACTGGAAAGTATAATATCATGAATCAATTTATTCAACCTTTCCTTGACACTATGTCCTAAAACATTAGTGTATTTGTCAGGAATATCTTCTTCTTTTAATATTTTGCCACGAATAGCATCATCTATATCATGATTAATATAGGCAATCTTGTCGGATAAGCGAACAATTTTCCCCTCTAAGGTAGATGGTTTTCCCGCCGTCTGATGATTGGCTATTCCATCTCTTACTTCCTTCGTAAGATTTAAACCATTGCCATGCTTTTCTAAAAGTTCTACAACACGAAGGCTCTGAAGATGATGATGAAAACCTTCTGGGCAAATGGAAGCTAAAGCCCTCTCTCCAGCATGGCCAAAAGGGGTATGTCCCAAATCATGGCCTAAAGCAATGGCCTCTGTCAAATCTTCATTGAGTTGTAGTGCCCTTGTGATTGTTCTAGATATTTGAGATACCTCTAAGGTGTGGGTTAAGCGGGTTCTATAATGATCACCTGATGGAGCAAGAAATACCTGGGTTTTTTGCTTCAATCTTCTAAATGCCTTACTATGAAGAATTCGATCTCGATCTCTTTGGTAAATTGTACGTATATCACATGGATTCTCATATACGTCTCTACCCATAGAGGTATCACTAAAAGAAGCATAAGGACTATAGTACTTATGCTCTCTTAACTCTTGTTTTTGTCTAAGATTCATCATTTCCATAAGCTTTCCCCTTACGACAACATTCTATTCTACGGTTATAACTATTATTAGACAAAACCTTTATATTTCCTTTTTTTTATTTAATGAATCTTTACATTTTGAGGTACAGCTATCACAACCACAACTACAACTACAATAGCGTCCCTTTTTTATCTCTTTTACCCTTTTAACAATGATAAAGGCCACATAACAAAGAACTAATCCCCCTATGATATAAGGTACCATACAATTCCTCCTTATAGTATTAGGCATGCAATTTGATAGAATAAGGTGGTTACTACAAAGGCTACTGTTAACTGAAAGATAACGGTAATGGCCATCCACTTAGCAGAGCCTAACTCACGTTTTACAGTGGCTAAGGTAGCAATACATGGAGTATATAATAAGCAAAATAACATAAGTGCAAAGGCATTTAGATCACCAAAACCATTCTGTGACAGTGTAGTATGTAGGGTATTCATACCCTGATCTGAATTTATATTAGCAATTCCAAATAGCACGCAAAAGCTAGATACTACAACCTCCTTGGCAGCAAGACCAGAAATCAAGGATACTCCTACCTGCCAAAGTCCAAGACCACAAGGTGCTAAAATAGGTACTAACACTTTACCAATCTGAGCCCCAAAGCTTTGGCTCATATCCTCAACCATACCACTCATAGAAAAATTAAGGATAAACCACACGATAACCGAAGCCACAAAAATAGTGGTTCCCGCCTTCGTAAGATAATCTTTCACCTTATCCCATACATAAATAAAAATGGTATGAAGGTTTGGTGTTTTGTAATCAGGAAGTTCAATGAGTAAAGTTTTAATCTCCTTCTTTTTCTCAAAAAGCTTCATAATTAATGCCACTATGATACCTAAGACTAATCCAATAAGATACATGGAAAAAGCAGCAAACATGGCATATTTGTCAAAGAAAATCTGAGAAAACAGAACATAAATAGGTAGTTTAGCACTACAAGACATAAATGGAGTGATGAGAATTACCTTTCTCTTGTCCTTAATATCCTCAAGTGCTCTAGAAGCCATAATGGCCGGAACGGTACATCCAAACCCAAGTAACATAGGAATGAAGGCTCTCCCTGATAGGCCAAGTTTTCCCATAAGACCGTCCATAACATAGGCAACTCTAGCCATATACCCACTATCCTCTAGAATAGCAAGGGCTAGAAATAGGATAAAGATATTAGGTAAGAAGGTCAAAATTCCTCCTACACCAGCTATAATTCCATCCACAACCAAAGAGGTTACCGTAGATCCTGCCCCAATGAATTCAAGTACATTCTTTGTAGCACCTGAAAAATTATCAAAAAAAACCTCAAAATATCCTTTCATCCAATCCCCAATAGTAAAGGTAAGAAAGAATACCAATGCCATGATTCCCAAAAAGATTGGAATACCTGCATAACGATTGGTAAGTACTACATCAATGCGATCTGTGGAAGCTTCCTTTTTGGACTTATTAACAATACATTCTTCTACTATTTCTTCAATAAAATCATACTTCTGATTAATAATCTCTTTCTCATAGCTGTGATCTACCAAAGAGGATATGGATAGAGGAAACATCGCTACAATATCCTTATCCATTTCTAATAGCTTAATGGCATACCATCTTGGATTGCTAAGCTCAGGATTAAATTCATGAAGTGCCACTATCAGCTCGTCAATTTTATCCTCAATCTCATCAGAATAAACAACGGCAAATTCTTTATGATGATGTCTATGTGTTGTGTTAATTAACTCATCGTGATGGTGTTCTAACACCTCACAGGTCTTGGTCTTATGATGAGCAACCGTATGCATAAGAATATTTAAACCTGTTTTCTTTCTAGCGGACACTGGAATCACCGGAATACCAAGCATCTCTGGCATTCTATGAAGATCAATTTCCATTCCCCTCTCCTCTACAATATCCATCATATTAAGGGCAAGAATGACTGGTTTACCAAGCTCAATTAACTGCAATGTTAAGTAGAGATTACGTTCAAGACAGGAGGCATCTGCAATATCCACTATAACATCTACTTGATCACTTAAAATGTATTCCCTGGATAACTTTTCTTCCATGGTATAGGAGGTTAAGCTATAAATTCCCGGAAGATCCACCAATTTAAAATAGTGGTTGTGGTACTTCATAGCCCCTTCCTTCTTCTCTACCGTCACTCCGGGCCAATTTGCTACCTTAAGCTTTGCCCCAGTATATTCATTAAATAGTGTTGTCTTTCCAGAGTTGGGGTTGCCTATAAACCCAACATTTAATTCTTCCTTCATGCCACTTACGCCTCCTGTATTTCAATGGCCATAGCAATTGCTCCACCAACAGCCAGTCTAGTTCCTCTTACTCTAAATATTACTGCTCCACGTCGTTTATTATTCAAAATAGTTATTTTCGTTCCCTCTGTAAGCCCTAATGCTTGTAGTCGATAGGCAATCTGGTTTTCCAAGTTCATATTTTGAACCAAATAGCTGCTCCCTTTCTTTCCATCTCTAACTGTCATCGCTTAAGCCCTCTTTCACATATACTAAATTTTATCCTTACTATGTAAATTCTTCTTTGTATTTCTTATTGAGAATAATTATCATTTATTTTTACCATTATACCCTTCTGTTCATTGTATGTCAATATAGGATTTACGTACTAACCCCTATAAAGTAGGCTTATTAGCACTAACCCACAAACCACTATTTTATAACCAAAAATTAATGGTATATATTGTAAATTTAAGGTATAATTACACTATCTAAGTTGTTCGATTTAATGTACGAATGAAAAAAGTTTCATGACATAGGATGTAAATAAATACATAGAAAGAAGGAAATCAGAATGAGTTTCGAAGAAGTTTTACCTATTGTTTTGTTGGTACTAGGGGGATTACTAGCACTATATTTACTATTCTTCGTAATCTTAGGTTTACGTATTATTGCTTCTAATGAGGTAGCAGTTGTTGAAAAATGGTGGAGTTTTAAAGGGTCTTTAAAAGATTCCATTATTGCTCTAAATGGAGAAGCAGGATACCAGCCAAATGTACTACGTGGTGGTATGCATATTAAATCAGCTCTGATGTTTAAGGTTCATAAGTATCCGCTAATAACTATACCACAAGGCCAGATTGCTTACATCTTTGCAAGAGATGGAGAACCATTAAACCCAGTGCAAACACTTGGTAAAGTGGTTAAGGAAGCCAATAACTTTCAGGATGTAAAAGGATTTATACAAAATGGTGGTCAAAGAGGACCTCAAAGGGGAATCTTAAGAGAAGGTACTTATGCAATCAATGTAGCTCAATTTGTTATTATCACACCAACGGATATTAAAACCATTGGCGTAGGTAGTGCCAATGAGAAACAAGCTTTAGCCACAATGCAAGCAACTTTAGGGGCAAGAGACGCATTTCGACCAATCGTCATTATGGGCAATAGTGGACAGGAAAGTGATATGATGGGTATTGTGACTGTTCATGATGGTCAGTCCTTAGCCAATGGTGAGATTATTGCTCCTGATATGGGCCCAGAGCATGCAAGCTTCCAAGATCCCGAAAAATTCCTTGAACTTGGTGGTAAACGTGGTAAGCAGTTGCAAGTATTAATAGATGGTACCTACTATATCAATCGCTTATTTGCTACCATAGAGATTAGGCCTAAGACCGTGGTTCCAATTGGCTTTGTTGGAGTTGTAGTATCTTTCTTCGGTGCCACAGGTGTTGATACAACAGGTAGCGATTACAGACATGGAGAGTTAGTTGGGGAAGGCTGCAAGGGTGTTCTTGAAAAACCTTTGATGCCAGGTAAGTATGCTTTTAATACAGACGCTGGTAAAGTTGTATTAGTTCCTACTACTAACATAATTCTAAAATGGAACAAAACAGAGTTTGGTGCTCATAAGTACGATGAAAACCTTACCGAGGTTGACATTATAACAAAGGATGCTTTTGAGCCATCCCTTCCTCTCTCGGTGGTTATGCATATCGATTATAAGCAAGCTCCATGGGTAATTCAAAGATTTGGGGATATTAGTATGCTAGTAAATCAATCCCTTGACCCACTAGTAAGTGCTTATTTTAAGGATGTTGCTCAGACTAAGACTTTAATAGAATTGATTCAAGAACGTAGTGATATTCGTGAAAAAGCAGTAATGGAAATGAAGGATAAGTTCCAAAAATATAACCTTCAACTGGAAGAAGTCTTAATCGGTACGCCAAAGACAGTCTCTGGGGATACACAGATTGAGAACATTCTAACCCAGCTTCGTGAACGACAAATTGCAGAAGAAAAGAAAGTGACTTACCAGAAACAACAATCTGCTGCAGAAAGTGAAAAATCTCTTCGTGAAGCACAAGCTGTTGCAGAACAACAAGGATCCCTTACAAAATCCAAGATTCAGATTGAAATTGAAGGCAATAGTGGCGCTGCTTTGGCTAAGAGAGCGGAACAAGAAGCCAACCAGATTGTTTCCATTGCTAAAGCAAATGCTGAAAAGATTAAACTTGAAGGTAACGCCGAGGCTTCCAAGGAATCTAGTGTTGGTCTAGCAAGGGCTCAAGCCATTGATGCACAGGTAAAAGCTTATGGTGGTGCTGAGTACCGAGTTATTCAGGAGGTTACTGATAAATTATCAGATGCCATTAAAAATAGTCAGATCGATTTGGTTCCAAAAACCGTTGTAAACATGGGCGATAATAAAGATGGAGGCAATGGTACCATTTTGGACAGTCTCTTAAAGCTTATCACCTTAGATAAATTAGGAGTTGCTATAAATTCTGAGGAACCTGTAGAAAAACATGATGTCGTTGAGAATACTGATATGTAATTAATAAAAGGAGTGTCCCTTCTAGCTACTTTATAGCTATTAAGAGTCACTCCTTATCCTATTTATTGATTCATTTTTTTATTCTAAAGATAACAACACCTAACACCTTCAAGAAAACCACCATACTACCAAAACCACCTGCTATACCGGTTAATAGCCTTCTTAAATTATTAGACTCCTTAATATGAATCGCTTGCAATAACCAGTCTAAAAACATAAGTAGTAAACCAACTAAAGTGACGTGCTTTAATCTATGATATCCAAGCTTCCAATAGGCAATGGGGGCCACTAGATAACCTAGAAATACGCCACAGCATCTAGCACACACTGGGAACTGATATCCTTTTACAGTAAAACTTCTCTCTGGCATCTGATGACAACCAGTTTTCGCTCCAAGTTCCATGAAACGAATCCATCTATCCATCTGTCGGTGGTTCTGACTTTGTATATGTTTGTTATCATAAGATTGTTCTTTCATAGCCTGCTCCTCTTACACAAAAGCGATACTTTCTAGTCTGTTAGGCTCTAAATTTGTGACCACAACTATTACAAATCCAATAATGTTTCGTTGTGGATTTACCTTTTCCCATACCACATAAACCACATAGTAATCCAATTGGTCCTATCACAAAAAATCCACAAAGACTTTTACAAACTCCAAAGCCTTTACTTTTTGATTCACTTTCCTGAATTAACATACAATTTTCACTTCCACAATGTTTACAGGTCATCTTCCTACTCCTTTAAACTTTAAGTAATTTCTTGTTCCTTTATTCTTTGCTCAGCCTCCAACTTAGAATACACACAGCCACAGTAATCCTGACGATATAAATGATGTTCCTTTGACAGTTCCACAGAACGCTTATAACCATTCTTCTTTTTGAAGTCTGATGGTAAATAGGTAACCCCATATTCTTCCCCTACTGCTTCACCAATCTCATTTAGCTTTGTAGCATTTTTATGAGGACTGATAGATAAGGTAGTGGTAAAATAGTCAAAGCCTAACTCCTTAGCAGCAATGGCTGCTTCTTTAAGCCTTAATTCATAACAGCCAAAGCATCTCTTGCCACCCTCTGGTTCCTTTTCTAAGCCTTTTGCCATAGCATAAAAACGGTCAGCATCATAGTTCCCAAGGCGAAATTTAATAGGGTATGGAGCATTAAGCTCCTCAATTAACCTCTGCTGTTCAGCAGCCCTTCGCTCATACTCTGATGCTGGAGAAATATTAGGATTATAATAAAAGATGGTAATACTAAAATATTGAGCCAGATATTCCAAACAGTAACTACTACACGGAGCACAACAGCTATGAAGTAATAAAGTAGGAACCCGCTTTTCCTTAATAAAACCATCTATTAATTGATCTAGTTTCTTTTGATAATTAATCGTCTGACTCATAGTTTACAACCTCTTTCATACAAATCCCTCTCAGTATATCATATTTTAGAGTCAAACAAAAGAGAATTATAGCACATTCTGCCTCCTATTTGACAGGATAATTCAGGTTACATATAATTAAATAAATTACTTAGGTTCTTCTCTTACCTATTATCATACAATAGAATATGGGGAATCCCTATGAAACAAGGAGGATGTAAAATGAATACTTATCAAGTTATAAAGCCTCAAGAATTAACAGAAAATACCTTCCAATTAATCGGAAGTGATTGGATGCTTGTCACTGCCCAGAATAATGACAAGGTAAATACCATGACTGCCTCTTGGGGTGGATTTGGCATTATGTGGGGGAAACCTGTGGCCTATGTTGTTATAAGACCACAACGTTACACAAGAGAATTTGTTGACGCAGCAGATGGCTTTACTCTTACCTTTTTCCCAGATGGTTATAAAAAGGAACTTGGCTACCTAGGAAAGGTATCAGGCCGAGATGAGGATAAAATAAGTAAGGCTGGTTTGACTGTAGTAAGTAATGATGGTTACCCTTATTTTGAAGAGGGAAACCTTGTACTTAAGGTGAAGAAATTATTTAGACAACGCTATACTGAAGACAGCTTTTTAGATCAAAGTATTATTGATAAAATGTATCCAGAAAAGGATTTCCACTACTTATATATCTGTGAGATTGAAGAAATATTAAAAAAAGCGCTGTAATAGCGCTTTTTCTTTGTCCATTATCTTGTTTCAAGTATCTGGAACAGTTCACGCAGACACTTAATAGACAGTTGACCTGGAGCTGAGGACCTATCTACTACTCCAAAGGTTATGGCTGAACCAAACCAACAACCTAAGACACGACTTGGCATTCCCATTTCTCCCATACTAATTCCTACTACAGGAGTACTATTGGAATTCTCATTTACATACAGAACAGCTTCCATTAACCGTAGTACATCCTGCTTTGTTTCTGGCATAACTGCAATCTTTGGAATGTCAGCCCCAAGCACCTGCATTCTTAGTAACCTTTTAATCATTTCCTTGGTATCAGGGGTTTTTTCAAATTCATGATTACTCAGTACTACTTTAATTCCCTTTTGTTTGGCTCTTTCCATAAGGGGCTGTAAAAGTTCTTCCCCTAAATTAAGCTGTAAATCTACAAGATCTACTTCTCCATCCTCAATTACATTCTGATATAGATTAATGTAATCTTCGTTAGAAATACGTGCTTTTCCACCCTCCTCAAGGGTACGAAAGGTAAACATTATAGGAGCACTGATACATTCTCTTATCTTATGTATGATATCTATGATACTATCAATATTTTGTATGCCATCATAATGGTCAATTCTTAGCTCTACCAAGTCGCAATGACACTGACTAGCGTTCATAGCCTGCTCTATTAACGCCTGATTGGTCTCTCCTACAAGTGGAATACAGATTTTTGGCATACCTTCTCCGATTTTTACACCCTTTATCTCAACTACCGCCATATTAACCTCCTAATACCGATGCTTTAATACTTCTTTTATCTCTATTGTAAACATTTTTCAGTTTCACGCAAGGCTTATTCTAGATTGCTCCTCATAAGCTTGACTTAAAATGAAGTCACAAACTGAGTTTGTTAGAAATTCTTAAGAAACCTTAATATAACTTTGTAGAAAAGGATGGTCCCTTATGATATAATTTTTTTGGTTGTATATTTATTACAGCAAAAAAGGAGTAAATCCAAAAAGAAAGGGAGTATACTATGGAACCCATTTTAGAATGTCACGGCCTATCTAAGTCTTATAGTGGCTTTTTAGCACTTAATAATGTGAATCTAACTTTTAACCGTGGCCGTATTATTGGACTTCTTGGTCCTAATGGAAGTGGTAAATCCACGTTCCTTAAATTAATCAATGGTTTATTAGTACCTGATGCAGGAACACTTCTTATTAATGGAGTAAAGCCTGGGGAACAGAGTCGTCTAGCTGTTAGCTACCTACCAGAACGTACCTACTTACCTGATAATTTAACGATACGAAGCATCGTAGACTTTTTCAATGATTTCTATTCAGATTTTGACCGTAACAAAGCTGGAGAGATGCTAAGCCGCTTAAATTTAAATCCAGACTCAAACCTAAAGACCTTATCCAAAGGTAACAAGGAAAAGGTACAATTAATTCTAGTTATGAGCCGAGAAGCAAAACTCTACTGCCTGGATGAACCAATAGGAGGAGTGGACCCTGCTGCAAGAGATTACATACTTAACACCATCTTAGGTAACTATAATCGCAATTCAACTATTCTAATTTCCACACACTTAATTCAAGACATTGAGACTATTCTAGACGATGCCATCTTTATTCAAAATGGTAATATTCGATTATATGCACCTGCTGAACAGATTCGTAAACAAGAGGGTAAATCCATTGATGCGTACTTCAGGGAGGTGTTTAGATGTTAAAGAAATTATTAAAATACGAATATCGTGCCACTTATAAGCTATATTTAATTCTATATCTGATTGTCATAGGATTAGCATTCATTAATAGGCTTATTTATGCCTTAGACTTTTCTAATAATGTTGTTTTAAGTGTATTATCAGGAATGTTTACCCTTACCATCGTATTATCCTGTGTTGGCCTATATTTTGCTACCTTAATATTTATTCTATTCCGATTTTATAAGAACCTGTTTACAGATGAAGGCTATCTCATGTTTACCTTACCAGTATCGGCACTTAAGCTGATTATTTCTAAAATTATTGTGGGTATGACATGGATGTTAGGTAGTATCGTAGTCATTGGTGGTGCTGTAGCAATCATGCTATTTAACACCTCTACTCTAGATACAATAAAAGAACTTTGGAATCTATTGGGTTACAGTGTTTTTGATCTTTTGTTTGGTGGAGAGATTCTTCAATTTATTATTTACATAGTGAACTATATCATTAGTGTATTATCTACCATTTGCTTTATCTATCTAGCTGTAGCTTTCGGACAGGTAATGATGCCAAGACATAAGATTGCAGGAAGTATTCTATCCTACTTTATTATCACAATCGTTACTAGCGTATTGTCATCCATTATATCAGTGTTATACTATACGATAACCAAATATGATTTGACCGTAGCTCAACTTCCTTCTTCCTTCTATGGCATATCTTTACTACTTAATTTAGGGTTTGCCCTAGTTAGTATCTTTTTTGTTAATAAGATTTGTATTAATAATTTGAATCTATCATAATAGTGAAAGCAGCCTTAGCACCATCTAAGAC
>JAEZQN010000127.1 GCA_023441145.1 Bacillota bacterium | reverse complement strand
GGTATTAGAAGGTCGACATGTGGCAAAAGGAATTCGTGCGATCATTTTTCCAGCAACTCAGGCTATTTACTTACAGGCAATTGAGGAAGGCTTAATTCAGACCTTTATTAAGGCTGGAGCAGTTGTGTCTACGCCAACCTGTGGACCATGTTTAGGTGGTCATATGGGTATTTTGGCTGCAGGAGAGCGTGCAATCTCTACCACCAATCGCAACTTCGTTGGTAGAATGGGCCATGTGGAATCAGAGGTATATTTAGCAAGTCCTGCAGTAGCAGCAGCAAGTGCTGTTACTGGTTATATTAGTGAGCCAATAGACCTTGGTTTATAGGTTTTAGCTCATAATAGATGAGACTATATTTATATCGAAATATTCAGAAATGGAGGTTTGGATTCTGGTAGCAATATCAGAAGCAAATTGACTGTAAATCAGTCTAACCCAATAAAATAATATAAAATCAGTGATAGTTAAGGCAACATTAGTTGTGATACGTATAAACCATTTTAGAAGGAGGATATCTATGAGGGCTTTAGGCAAAGTTCATAAATATGGAGATAATGTGGATACAGATGTAATTATTCCAGCTAGATATCTCAATTCTTCTGACCCAGCTGAGTTAGCGAAGAATTGTATGGAGGATATAGATCCGGAATTTACAAAACGAGTTAAAAAAGGCGATATTATTGTGGCAAATAAGAATTTTGGGTGCGGTTCTTCCAGAGAGCATGCTCCGATTGCCATAAAAGCAGCTGGTATTAGTTGTGTTATTGCAGAGACTTTTGCCAGAATTTTTTATCGTAATTCTATAAACATTGGATTACCAATTATCGAATGTCCAGAAGCAGCACAGGAGATTGAGGCAGGGGATGAAGTTGAGATAGATTTTGATTCAGGTATTATCTATGACATTACAAAGAATAAGAAGTTTAAAGGCCAGGCATTTCCTGCTTTTATGCAGAAAATCATTGAAGCAGAGGGTCTGATGAATTATATCAATGGGCAGTAGTGTGTATTAATCAAACGATTCGTTGAATCGTAATTAGAAGGAAAATAGAAAAGAGTTTCGCTTGCGAGACTCTCAGCCTGGGTTGGGTCGTGTACACGACATTATCCATACCAACCCAGTGCGATTACCAGCTTTCTGTTTTTTAGAAAGCTTTTTTGTTACATAGGATATTGCGAAGCAATTTCTATGTAACAAAACACATGCTTAGCAGTTTGCTATGCATGTGTTCGTGTCCATTTTACAGGTTAAGTATTCTTTTATAAGGAGACTTAGGTTAAGCCAAGTTAGGTTACATAGTAAAACAAGCTATTTCTTCAAAACCATATGTATAAAATAGATTAGTTAAGTACAAAATAGTGGCTGTAATACATTATCATGTAAAAGACATGGTGAATTAAGAAAGGAGCCAGGTTATGAAGAATAGCGATCAGTTTGACGATGAATTATTAGACTATGGTGATGATCGATTAGACTCCATGGAGGATTCTTATGGGGACGAGTATGAAGATTACGAGGATGAGGAAGACGAGTACAGTTACGAGGATGAAGAAGATGAGTACGACTACGAGGACTTCATCGAAGGTCAATACGATGAGAGGGACGATTGAGTTTAGTAATGCTTACAGGGAGTTTCTCCATATCTCTTGACAGAAGAGGAAGAATCATTTATAATGTCGATAACTTCATCGGGTTACCCGATGATAAGGACGAGTACGTATCACTGAAGACTCATCAGCAAGACAGCCAAGGTGCGCGCACATTTGGGTAGATGTCTTATAATGTGTAAAAGACTAATGTCGCCCTAAGTAAGAACTCTTACTTAGGGCTTTTTCATTACATAGCAATAGAAACAATGAAAGAAGGGAGTTTTTGTATGAATTATAGCATAGCAATTATTCCAGGAGATGGAATTGGTCCAGAAATCGTAAGGGAAGCAACCAAGGTGCTTAATAAAGTAGGTAGTGTCTATGGCCATTCCTTTACCTATAAAGAGGTCTTAATGGGTGGAGCTAGTATTGATGCTACGGGTTACCCTTTGACAGAAGAAGCCTTAGAGGAAGCAAAGAAAAGTGACTCTGTATTATTAGGTGCTGTAGGAGGCAATGTAGGGCAGTCCAACTGGTACGAGTTACCTCCTGACAGACGACCAGAAGCAGGGCTTTTAAAGCTTAGAAAGGGACTTAACTTATTTGCTAATATCAGACCGGCTGTATTGTTTGAAGAATTAAAGGGAGCTTGCCCTCTAAAGGATAGTATCGTTCAAAAGGGTTTTGACTTTGTAGTCATGAGAGAACTTACAGGTGGAATATATTTTGGAGAACGCAAAACAATAGAAGAAAATGGTGTTTTAAAAGCCATTGACACACTTACATACGACGAAAATGAAATAAGAAGAATTGCAAAATGGGGATTTGATATTGCCATGAAACGAAACAAGAGAGTCTGTAGTGTAGATAAGGCCAATGTACTTGACTCCTCTAGACTTTGGAGAAAGGTAGTAAATGAAGTATCTTTAGAGTATCCTGAGGTAGAGCTATCTGATATGCTAGTGGACAATTGTGCTATGCAGCTAGTGAAGGATCCAACTCAGTTTGATGTCATACTGACGGAGAATATGTTTGGAGACATTCTTTCAGATGAAGCTAGTATGGTAACTGGTTCCATCGGAATGTTAGCTAGTGCCAGTTTAGGAGATACAAAGTTAGGTCTTTATGAGCCAAGTCATGGCTCAGCACCAGACATTGCTGGCCAGAATAAGGCAAATCCAATTGCCACTATACTTAGTGCAGCCATGATGCTTCGGTATTCCTTTGAATTAATGGAGGAAGCAGATGCTATAGAAAGTGCCGTGAAACAAGTGTTAAAGGATGGATATCGCACGATAGATATTATGTCTGAAGGAAAGGTGTTAGTTGGAACAAAGGAAATGGGAGATTTAGTAACAGAAAGAATTAAGTAAGTTGCTATATTGCATAGAAAGGATGAATATAATGAGAAGTGATCAAGTAAAAAAGGGAATGGCCCAAGCACCACATAGATCCCTGTTTAATGCTTTGGGATTAACAAAAGAAGAATTAGATAGACCGCTTATCGGTATTGTAAGCTCCTATAATGAAATTGTACCTGGACATATGAATCTAGATAAGATTGTAGACGCAGTAAAACTTGGTGTAGCTATGGCTGGAGGAACTCCAATTGTATTCCCTGCAATCGCTGTGTGCGATGGTATTGCAATGGGACATACAGGAATGAAATATAGCTTGGTTACCAGAGATTTAATTGCAGATTCTACAGAGGCCATGGCTATGGCTCATGCCTTTGATGGCTTGGTAATGGTTCCTAACTGCGATAAAAATGTTCCTGGCTTATTAATGGCAGCAGCTAGAG
>JAEZQN010000097.1 GCA_023441145.1 Bacillota bacterium | reverse complement strand
ACTTGTACTCAAAGCTGGTATATACTTTCCTATGACTACGGATTGTCCAATATGTATCACCAGATGTACGGTGTAGGCAATAAATGCTCCCAACCATAACCCGTACCAATTGGTAGCCAAAGATATGATACATACAAACATGCACAATAGCAGTTCCTCAAAAACAGCCAGGGCCATCCCTTCAGTGCGATAGTTTTTATATATTTTACTTATTTTAGGATACTTCTCATCTAGAATAACATTATTTTTCTGATACCACAATCCTAATCCAATGATTTCCTCCATATCATGAAACATAAATAATGTTGGAAATAACCAGAGATAATTATTCAAGGTTCCAACCCCTTCCCCTTTATATTCTACATCTGCCTTTAAATATCTCCACCTTCTGGCAACTGCTACAACACCTTAAATGTATGGCTCTTTTGCTTGTTTAAGCCATCTTCCTAACATATAGTAAAGCAAAACTAACACTAACAATTCTATGGATATAATCAGCCAAACATTTAACTGTAATGTAGTAAACATTCCACCTACCATAATGCATAAAAACCAACTAAGTATTCCGTGACTTCTCTTTGAAACTTTCCCGGCCCAATAGTAAATACATAAAAATATTATAGGATAAAAAATCGCCATTTCAAACCAAGCTTGACCTAAAGGAACATTAGGTTCATAAAAAAATCCCACTCGGCCTGCCTCATCAAAGTATCTGGATGATAAATTAGCTACATTTGCATAAAGTAACATAAAGGCTGAGATAAAGGTATTGACCAGAAGCTTTGCAGCTAGTCGTATGTATTCCGATACTCCTCTTTGTTTTTCTAACACAAAACCAGGCTGTTTTAACAATAACATGACATTATACATTGGAAGATACATTAGAACTACACAGCTAACCACTAAGCCTATACTTACATAGACCGCTAAAAATTCTGGAATAATCAAATAAGTAATCACTAGCCCTAACAAAACACAAGCAGAATACTTCCAAGAACAGATCGCTTTTTTAAGTTCCCATTTTAATTCATTTATCATGTTTTGTTTCCTCCAAATAATATTGTTCTAGGGACAGATTTTGTTCTCGTATCCAATCTGCATCTATCAGCTCTACTCCGCTTTCTTTCATAATAATAATCTGGTCAAATAAGAACTCCATATCCTTTAGTAAATGAGTTACCATTACTACCGAAGCCCCTTCCTTCATATTACTCAATAATAACCTCTTCACTTCTTTTTTATAAGCTGGATCAATTCCTCCATATGGCTCATCAAACAAGTATAAATCTACTTGTCTGGATAACGCCAGAATCATACAAAGTCGTTCTACATTTCCAGTAGATAAGTTAGATATCTTATCATTTAACGACAAAGAAGACTCCTGTAATAATCTTCTTGCTCTTTCTTCGTCAAAATCCTGATAAAAATCCTTATAGTATGCTACCGCATCCCCGACCTTCATCCATTTATAGAAGTCTTCCCTATTAAACAAATAGGAGATGGATATATCTGCATAGTCTATAGTTCCTTCCCTATACTCACATACACCGGCTATTATTTTTAGTAGTGTGGTTTTCCCAATGCCATTCTCTCCAATAATTCCAATTAGGCGGTTTTTTTGAATGGTTAGATTACAATGATTAATGATATGTTGTGAACCATATGCTTTTGACAAGCCCTCTACCTGAACTAACACTTCCACTACCCCTTTCTCCCTTCATCCCTCAAACTTTTTTCTACTCGATCTAATATAGCAAAGTCTGACATCCCACAGTTTCTCATTTTTAAAATGAACTCTCTTATGGTTACCTCAACCATCTTTTTCTCTAACTCTTCCCTGGTCCCCTCTTTTACAAAGCTGCCAATTCCTTTCTTCGAATAAATCATTTCCTCTATGTCTAAAAACTGAATCGCTCGTTGCATGGTTAAAGGAGATACTTCATACTCAACAGAATACTCCCTAATAGAGGGTAGTTTATCGCCTGCTTTGAGTGTACCATTTAAAATTTGCTCTTTGATATCTGTGGCTATTTGAATATAAATTGGTATATCCGATTTAAACTCCATTATAACCTCCTTCTGTACTGTATTACTTATGTATTACAGTATGAAGGCATATTGTTATACTGTCAATACCTAAAAGAACAAAACAACCCTCTGAAATTATTATTTCAAAGGGTTGTATATATATTATAACCTATTTCTTACTGTCTTGTAGCCATGTCCTGTAATTTATCTTTTATAGCATTAGATGCCACTAAGATACTACTTACTGCTGAGGATATCTCCTTGGAAGAGTTAGCCAACATTTTTGTCTTATCATTTACATTGGCCATAACATCAGTTAACTTTGTGGTATCTGCCACAATTTTTTCTATGGACAGAGCAATTTTCTTCTGACTTTCACTACTGCGGTTAGCTGTAGTACTCGATGTACTTGCAAGAGAATTGATTTCACTAGCAACAATAGCAAATCCACGTCCTGCATCTCCTGCTCTAGCAGCCTCAATACTTGCATTGAGTGCTAGCAAATTGGTCTGGGATGCTATACTCACTACTTCATCATTATTATCAGATAATTGTCTGATAAAATAATTTATTTCCTCAATAGATTTTGCCAAGCTTTGCATGAAGTCCGCAATATCATTTACACTTCCTGATATCTCTGCACTTTCAGAGGCATTGGTCTCATTGTTAGATACCATGCTATCAATAGAGCGATATAGTCCGTCAAAATCCATGTTAACTTGTCTCACTGTATTGATAATCAATTGCTGCTGTTCCATCAATTGCTGCTGTTCATCTTTTAATTGAGCTGCTAAGTATTCAGCCTTAGACTTCTCCTCCTCAACCTCACTCTTTATATAATGGATACAATTATTCTTTTTATTATATCCATTATATATTGCATTAGCCATCTGCTTACATGAGGCATATCCACAACAAGAACAATTTATGGATTGATCCTCCTTTGTCATCTTCCCCATTTGGATAAATATTCTCTCTAATTCGCTTTGTGATGCCATCTTGTATATATTCTCATCAGAGCGATCTGTATAATGACGTAGATAATCCTCTAACTTTAAACGAGAGAACTGCTTATTCAACTTATTCAGACGCTTCTTTGGAGATATGTACTTCCCCCATGGGCTTTTTCCATTGTTCGTTTTTGATTCTTCACGAATTGTTAGGAGATTGCAAAGTGGGTCGTCCAGATGACTCTTTTGCGCATCGCATGCTGTTCCATATATACATCCAGAAGAGCAATTCAAGGCGTCAA
>JAEZQN010000118.1 GCA_023441145.1 Bacillota bacterium | reverse complement strand
CCTCACTTACCTTTAACATAGTCGCAAGCTTGTGAGCACCGATATATATTTTACTAAACGCTTCATCTGATTCTGTAATGGCAGCACCTTCATCTGCCCAAGAAGCTGTGCCATGTGCAGCTATCATTGGAATCCTCATATCTCCGCTTGATGTCTTAATAACACTTGCAATACGTCTGAATACATTTTCTTCTTCCAATGCTTGAAGCAATGTATTTTCAAACTCATCGGGTACAAGGTATCCTCCCTGCGTATCTGTTCCTATTGTAAGTGTGTTTTGAACCTCACTGTTCAGCTTTCCTCGCATCATATTCCAGAAGGCTTTTTTGTAGTTATCTGACGCTCTGTTTTGCCTTGCATGTGTTTGATTAGGTGTAGTGAAAACATACTTATTGGTTGGCTTTGACAGTTCCGCATCTAATTTACACTGTCGCTCAAGCCTCTTAATTTCATTTCCAAGACTCACTACTTCCATCTCCATCTTCTCATAAGTTGCGGTATCCTCTGCTGATACTATTCCATCTTCACTCTGCTTACTGTCGAGAAATCCCTTTGCTGCTTCCCATGCTTTGTTGCGTTTTTCACGTAATTCCATAATTTGATTCATATAAATTCCTCCACTTTGTTTATTTAAACGGCTATACCGTTTATTACTTTTTTGGTTATTATCCTTATAATGAGGATTAAAAAAGAACCTTATTAGTAAAGTCCCTTTTGCCACTTTCTTTTGGTTGTTAATTCAATCCCATACCTTCTCTTTTATCAATTTTTGCTGAATACCTAGCTCTTATATCATCAAGTAATTCTTTTATACTTGGTA
Organism: Bacillota bacterium; assembly: GCA_023441145.1. Lineage (GTDB taxonomy): Bacteria > Bacillota > Clostridia > Lachnospirales > Lachnospiraceae > KM106-2. The sequence goes on along the minus strand of JAEZQN010000118.1, from coordinate 1,863 downwards.
AATCTGGTTTCACATCTAGATACCTTTCAACGATTTCTAACCCCTCCTTTTTCCTCCATATATAAATATCAATTTTAGAACGGATAGTTCTTCCACGTGCGATTTCAATATCATAATCTCCCATATCGAGATATACACAGTTTTCAAAGTCAATTTCCTTTATTGTATATGGTGCTCCAAGATAGTCTAATAATCTCTGTTTCCCTGTCGATAATTTATTCATAATTTTTTGCCTCCTATAAATTTTTTATTTAATACACAATGCCCATAAGCCTTGATACCACAGTTCTTTTTATTAATTGGGGCAATTGTGGCAAGTAAAAAGTAAATTCTCTATATGAGAGTAATTTTTTATATAACCATTTTTACTTGCCACATCTGCCCCAAATATAATATATCTACTCTCACTTATTTCTGATTTAAAATCAGTTAATTATATTTTGTTTTTTACATTATTTAACTAAAAGCTCATAGTCCTTTATTATCAAGGCTTTATACATCTTGGGGCAATTGTGGCAGGTAAAAACTAAATTCTCTATATGAGAGTAATATTTTATATAACCATTTTTACTTGCCACATCTGCCCCAAATATAATGTTTATACTCTCTCTTGTTTTTTACATTATTTAACTAAAAGCTTACAGTCCTTTATTATCAAGGCTTTATACATCTTGGGGCAATTGTGGCAGGTAAAAAGTAAATTCTCTATATGAGAGTGATATTTTATATAACCATTTTTACTTGCCACATCTGCCCCATAAAAGATTTATCCTGTTAATGGGACTATAAATTCCTCTGTGGTTATCAATTTGTAACCAAGAATCATTGTTGTTTTCTCACCGCCAAACTGTGGTCTTTTTCTTTCGATGTGTACTACTGCTCCGATTGAAGCATTGAAGTTTTTCATATTCTCAGCATGGTAGCCATTTTCATAGCACCATTGTTTATATGCCGTATATACCTCTGAAGTACGTACCTCTCCATTTTTATCAGCTATCAGTAATTCTTCTATAAACAGTCCTATCTTATCTGAACTGTGCTGATAAGCCTCTGTTGCACTCTTAACTGCATCTGGCATCTCTAGTCCATCCTGTTCTAACATTCGTAAACCTTCTATGCACCAATTCAATATCCCACTTAAGTTTTCAGGCTTAGCAAAATACTGTTTTAATTGCTTGTCCTGTTCAGACTCTTCGAAATGACGTTCAAAAGGAATTATTTTCACTCTTCCACTTGTAAATAATGTAAGGTCATTAACTTGTGGAAGATGGTTGGTATTTATGAAAAGCTTGAACTGTGGTCTGAAATCAAATGAATTCTCATGTAGAAAACGTGCGTTGATGCTATCATTTCCTGTAAGCGACTTAACCAACGCAGTACTTAAAACTAGTTTCTTGTCTGGTTCACTGATATTTACAAATCTTGAACCTGCCAAACGAGCTATATCCTCTGTAGGATTATTACTAATTGAGTTGTTATTTTTCATTCCAATGGTTTCTGGACGAGCCGTCTTTCCATAACTGCCCATAATATTTAGAAATGTCTCCATCGTCGTACCTTTGCCATTTCTTGTCTTCGGACCGTATAGAATAAACAGTACTTCATATCGTGTATCGCCAGTTAGAGCATAGCCCATAGCCTTTTGTAAAAATAAATCCTTTTCCTTATCACCGCTCATTACCTCAGTAATAAAATCATTCCAACGTTCGCAGTGTGCGTTCTTATCATAATTTACGCCTGCTACCTTTGACAGCATATCTTCTGCTTTATGTTCATGGAATTCACCAGTTTTTAAGTTCAGTGTTCCATTGAGACAGTTAAAGACATATGGATTACTGTCAAAGCTAGACATCGGTATTGGAT
>JAEZQN010000314.1 GCA_023441145.1 Bacillota bacterium | reverse complement strand
AATTTGGCCCTTCTAATGAGTAGGCAATGATTATAACCTTAGCGATCAATTGAAGCAAGAAAAAAGTGCGAATTTACAGGTTTTATAAAAAAGCCTTCAGGTCTTGAATTTTATGAGAAAAACTCATTTTGCCCCGAAAGCTCTCATACAAGATAATACTTGAAGGCAAAACGATATTGTGTTATCATAAGATTAAGTGAATAGTAAATGGAGCGGGAGACGAAAGTAGCGTTCGAAAGAACGTTAGTTTTTCGTCTCCCGTTTTTGTATTTAGTAGATGGAGGGTTACTATGGATCAACTTTTTTATGATGCTTTGGTGGATAATCCTATTATAGCAGCCGTAAAGGATGATGCTGGATTAGAGAAGGTTTGCGCTTTAGAAGAAATAGAAGTAGTATTTATTCTATATGGAGATATTTGTAACATTCCGAAAATTGTACAAAAACTTAAGAATCAGGGGAAGATAGCAATCGTTCATGTCGATTTGATTTCGGGATTTAGCGCAAAAGAAATATCGGTGGATTTCATAAAAATGAATACCTGTGCAGATGGAATTATCAGTACCAAAATAGCATTGATTCATAGGGCTAAGGAATTAGGATTATATGCCATTTTAAGATTTTTTGTAATTGATTCTATAGCATTGGAAAACATAGCTTATGCTGATAGGCAGCCCCCACATAAAAGACCGGACTGTGTTGAAATTTTACCAGGAATTATGCCAAAAGTAATCAAAAAAGTGAAACATATTACTAAGTATCCAATTATTTCCAGTGGATTAATTGTAGATAAAGAAGATATTGTTGGTGTATTAGAAGCGGGTGCAATGGCAATATCTAGTACCAATGAGAAGGTGTGGAAAATGTAAACAATAAAAGGGGGATGAAAGAATGGCAAAATACATAATGGCATTAGATTCGGGGACAACAAGTAATCGTTGCATTTTATTTGATGAAAAAGGTGTGATGTGCTCGGTAGCGCAAAAAGAATTTACGCAGCATTATCCTGAGCCGGGTTGGGTAGAACACAGTGCAGAGGAAATCTGGGCAACGCTGTTATCTGTGGCACAGGAGGCGATGACTAATATCAATGCAAATGCTAACGAAATTGCAGCAATAGGAATTACCAACCAAAGAGAAACTACCATCGTGTGGGATAAAAATACAGGAGAACCTGTACATAATGCTATTGTTTGGCAGTGTAGAAGAACATCTAAGTATTGCGATTCCTTAAAAGAAAAGGGACTAACGGAGAAATTCAGACAAAAAACAGGATTAGTAATTGATGCATATTTTTCAGGAACAAAGCTAAAATGGATTCTTGATAATGTGGAAGGAGCAAGGGAACGAGCTGAAAACGGAGAATTATTATTTGGTACGGTAGAGACTTGGCTGATTTGGAAATTAACCAAGAGAGCTATACATGTAACAGATTATTCCAATGCTTCTCGCACCTTACTATTTAATATTAATACATTACAGTGGGATGATGAGATTTTAGAAGAATTAAATATTCCTAAATGCATGTTGCCAGAGGCAAAGCCATCTAGTTATGTTTATGGAAATACCGATTCAGAATTCTTTGGTGCGCCGATTCCAATAGCAGGTGCAGCAGGAGATCAGCAGGCAGCATTGTTTGGACAAACGTGTTTTAATGCTGGAGAAGTAAAGAACACCTATGGAACAGGTTGCTTTATGCTGATGAATACAGGAGAGAAACCAGTATTTTCCAATAAAGGATTAGTAACAACCATTGCATGGGGATTGGATGGAAAAGTTAATTATGCACTTGAAGGTTCCGTTTTTGTGGCGGGTGCAGCAATTCAATGGTTAAGAGATGAATTAAAAGTGATTGATTCTTCTACAGATTCTGAATATATGGCACAAAAGGTAGAAGATACCAATGGATGCTATGTAGTTCCGGCATTTACTGGACTTGGAGCGCCACATTGGGATCAATATGCAAGAGGAACTATCGTTGGATTGACAAGAGGCTGTAATAAATATCATATTATAAGAGCTACATTAGATTCGCTCTGTTATCAGGTAAATGATGTACTTCAGGCAATGAAAGCAGATGTAGGTATCGAGATTACTTCTTTGAAGGTAGACGGAGGCGCCAGTGCAAATAATTATATCATGCAGACCCAGGCGAATATTATTAATGTACCTGTAAAGCGACCTGACTGTGTGGAAACAACTGCGATTGGAGCAGCATATTTAGCAGGTCTTGCTGTTGGATACTGGAAAAGTAAAGAATATGTTCTGAAAAATTGGGCAATAGATCGCGTTTTTGAATCCAATATTGGAGAAGAAAAACGACAAGAAATGATTGATGGATGGAATAAGGCTGTTGGTCGTTCTTATGATTGGGCAAGGTAAAACTTACTAAAAAATTAATAATGAAATGAGATGAGAGTCATACAAATGCATAGTTACAGCTATGCCTGATTTGTATGGCTCTTTCTAGAAGGAGAGGAAAAGTATGTACGACGTTATCATTATAGGAGCTGGTGTAACAGGAGCTTCTGTAGCAAGAGAATTATCCAGATTCCATGTGAAAGCATGCGTATTAGAAAAAGAGGAGGATGTATGCTGTGGGACATCCAAAGCAAACAGCGCTATTGTTCACGCAGGATATGATGCCAAAGAAGGAACTTTAATGGCAAAATTAAATGTTCAGGGGAATAAAATGATGCCAGCATTGAGCAAGGAACTAGATATTCCGTTTCTTCAAAATGGTTCCTTTGTTATCTGCCATAATGAAGAGGATTTTCCTTCATTACAGGCGCTATTTGACCGAGGTGTTGCCAATGGAGTAGAAGGAATGTCCATTCTTTATGGAGAAGACATTCAAAAGATGGAGCCAAGTATTACAGAGGGAGTATATGCAGCACTATATGCACCAACAGCTGGAATTGTATGTCCCTTTGAATTAAATATAGCAATGGCAGAAAATGCTAATACCAATGGAGTAGAATTTAAATTCAATACACAAGTGGAGGGCTTTGAAAAAATTCAGGATGGTTGGAAGGTGAAAACCAACAAAGGAGAATTTGAAACGAAATATATAGTAAATGCAGCTGGCGTATATGCTGACAAATTCCACAACATGGTGAGTGCTGATAAAATACATATTACAGCAAGAAGAGGCTCTTATTTTTTATTGGATAAGCAGTCAGGTAAGCATGTGGCAACTACCGTATTTACTTTACCAACCCAGTATGGAAAGGGAATTGTTGTAGCACCAACCGTCCATGGTAACTTGCTGCTGGGTCCTACTGCGGTAGATATTGATGATAAAGAAGAAACCAGTACTTCTCAAACGGAATTAGATGCTATTCGGACAGAAGCTGGAAAGAGTGTGGCAGGGTTAAATCTTCGAACTATGATTACATCATTTGCAGGTCTTCGCGCCCATGAGGATGGTCGTGAATTTATTATTGGGGAAGTAAATGGTGCAGAAGGATTTATTGATTGCGCTGGTATTGAATCACCAGGATTGACCAGTGCACCAGCTATTGGCGAAATGGTAGCTAATATTCTTCAAGAGAAAATGCAACTAGAGAAAAATCCAGAATTCAATGGATCAAGAAAAGGAATTTTTCATCCTGATACCATGAGCATAGAAGAAAGGAATGTACTAATTAAAGAGAAGCCAGAATATGGACGTATTGTATGCAGATGTGAGATGATTACGGAAGGTGAGATTATAGATGCGCTAACCAGACCATTACCAGCAAAATCCCTTGATGGGGTAAAACGAAGAACAAGAGCAGGAATGGGGAGATGCCAGGCAGGTTTTTGTTCACCAAGGACGATGGAAATCATTGCAAATACCCTAGGAATACCATTAGATGATGTGACAAAGTCAGGTGGAAATTCAAAAATAATTATGGGAATTAACAAGGATTTAATATAGGAGGAATAAATTAATGAAAAAGCACGATTTGGTTATAATTGGAGGAGGCCCAGCGGGACTTGCAGCAGCTGTATCAGCAAAGGAAAATGGGATAAAAGATATTTTGATTTTAGAGCGTGACAGAGAAATGGGAGGAATCTTAAATCAATGTATTCATAACGGGTTTGGATTACATACCTTTAAGGAAGAATTAACCGGTCCAGAGTATGCATCACGGTTTGTTCAACGGGTAAAGGATTTAGAGATTCCTTATAAATTAGGTACAATGGTTATGGAAATCTCAATAGATAAGGTTGTTACAGCTATGAATCGTGAAGATGGAATGTTTCAGATTCAGGCAAAGGCTATCATTCTTGCTATGGGATGTAGAGAACGACCAAGAGGAGCCCTTGGTATTCCCGGATATCGTCCAGCAGGTATTTATTCAGCAGGTACAGCTCAAAGACTAGTAAATATGGAAGGGTATTTGCCAGGAAGAAAGGTAGTTATTTTGGGGTCTGGTGATATTGGGCTTATCATGGCAAGAAGAATGACTTTTGAAGGAGCAAAGGTTCAGGTGGTTGCAGAGCTAATGCCATATTCAGGTGGCTTAAAGAGAAATATCGTACAGTGCCTAAATGACTATGATATTCCATTGAAATTACGCCATACTGTTGTTGACATCAAAGGAAAAGAAAGAGTAGAAAGTGTTACCATTGCGGAAGTTGACAAAAACATGCACCCAATTAAAGGAACTGAAAAAGAATATGAATGTGATACCCTATTACTATCTTGTGGATTGATTCCAGAAAACGAATTGTCCAATGGAATGGGTGTAGAAATAAACAAAGTAACCAGCGGACCTAATGTAAATGAGAGCTTAGAAACTAATATCGAGGGAGTATATGCATGTGGAAATGTATTGCATGTACATGATTTGGTAGATTTTGTATCAGAGGAAGCAAAAGCAGCAGGAAGACATGCAGCAGATTATATAAAAAATGGTAAAAAGCAAAGTATTGGAAAAGATGTTGAGATTATAGCGATGGATGGAGTGCGTTATACGGTACCTATGACCATTAATACGGACCGCATGGAGGAGAGTGTGATTGTACGATTTAGAGTGGGAGCGGTATATCAAAACCATTACATTAGTGTGTACATCAATGACCAACGTATTTTCCATAGAAAACGTCCAGTAATGGCACCAGGTGAAATGGAATGTGTCACGTTAACCAAAGAGCAAATAAGAAGTTATGAAAATATTGAGAAAATTACAATTAAGTTAGAGGAGGCATAGAAATGGAAGATAGAAATTTGACTTGTATTGGATGCCCGATGGGATGTCCTCTTACAGTAACAATGGATCAAGGTAAATTTGTAAGTGTAACAGGAAATACCTGTAAAAGAGGCGCGATTTATGCCGAGAAAGAAGTGACCGCACCAACAAGAATTGTAACTTCATCTGTAAAAGTAACAGGAAGTGAATTAAATGCTGTATCAGTAAAAACACAAAATGATATACCAAAGGAAAAAATTTTCGATATATTAAAAGCTCTAAAAGAGGTCTGTGTGCAGTCTCCAGTGCATATTGGCGACATAATCGTAGAAAATGTATGTAATACGGATGTAAATATTGTAGCAACAAAAAATGCTTAAGAAACATAAAGCTAACTTACTATTGGTCTATTGGGTGAGAAGAAAATAAAAATGATGCTGTATCATAACATCTTTTACAATATATGTGGTATTAATGGTCAGTAAGTAGCGAATTATATATCTGCTAAGAAGTTGTATCTTAGCTTACAAAAGTCTAGTGTACATTAAAGCACTAGGCTTTTTTTCTACCATTAAGAAAGAATGTATTTACAGAAGGATGTATGTTAGAATGGATGATAGGAAAAGGTTTATGTTCTGTTACATAGAGTTATTATATAACAG
>JAEZQN010000306.1 GCA_023441145.1 Bacillota bacterium | reverse complement strand
ATTTCTCTCTCATCGAGTTTTAACAAACTTTCTTTCTGCTACCTCTATTAGTTCAATTTATTGTAGAGTATATACTTAAATATGAAAAAAAACTAATATTTTCTTGACTGTACAGTTGGTATATACTTTACAATAAGAACAGTTTTAAGAAGATATAATAATTAAGGAGACATTTTAATCCTTAGGCGGAGGTGGTAGAAAAGTGAATACAAAACTGGTGGAAGAGCTAACGGGCATCAGTAGACAAAACATTCGTTATTATGAACGCATGGGTTTGCTACATCCGGCACGAAGCAATGAAAACAGTTATCGGGATTATACTAAAGATGATGTAGAGCGACTTCAGATGATTAAGATGTTACGAATGCTGGATATGCCAATTGAAGAAATCCAAAGCGTCTTAGAGGAAGGAACCATACAAGATGCTCTTGAGAAGCAAAGAGTAGTGCTCCAATCAAAGAAGAAGGAATTACAGGCTGCAGTAATCATGTGCGATAGAATCATAAAGGCAGATAATCCTGAACAACATGTAGAGCAGTTTTTGAATGAAATTGAATACATACAAAAAAAAGACGGTGGGTTTGCACAGTTTATTAATGATTACAAGCAAGTGGCTTATGCAGCAAAACAGAGACAGTTCTCTTTCTATGTATACAGAATGCTTCACAAAGAGCAGGAGGTATGGGAGGAATTAGAAGGTTATGCAAAGGAAAATAATCTGAAACTGCAACGAATCAGTAACCATCCATTGACTGTGCGAGTGGAGGATACAGAGTATGATGTCTGCATCATGCATACCCGTATGTTTAAAGAGAAGATTCCTGCAACAATAATTTTATGTAAGATGGCTGACCCAAGTCAGGCTTTGGATGCTAAGATTCCCCATAAAAGGCGTAAAATCATTCAGGGAATCTATGAAGTATTCCTAAATTTTAAACGTCGGAAGTGGAAGAGTCTACTGGTTACAGCAATCTGCATGATGGCAGTCTGCTTTATGGAAAGTTTCTTTGGAAATGTGGAGAGCCACAAGAGACAACTAGAGAAGCTGCCTGAGGTCTATGAGATTACAGGCTCAGTCAACAATCCGGATGGGAGTCTGAATAAAGGAATTATTATTTCTGAGAACTTGGTAAAAGTCATAACAGACTCTCCATACATAGATTCGTATAAAGAAACCATCGAATTAAGTGCTGTTCTTAATCAGGGACAAGATACCGAGGATAAATTGCAGATACAGGGAGTGAATACTCTTGAAGCAGTAACAGGTCTTGAGATGGATCAGATTCACTGGCAACAGGGCATGGAGAGTCAGACCTTTCTTACTACAAGTAATGGCTGTATTATGGGCAGTAAGTATATGGAGGAGCACGGGTTTAAGCTAGGGGATGAGATAACCGTACTGCCTCAGTATTATGATATTGCTAAAAAGAATCAGTACATGTTATTTCTTACTGACTTACAACCAGTCACCCTAAAGATTGTAGGAAGTGCACAGCTTACAGATATGCCTGCAATCTGTCCCCTAACTTTAGTAAAAGAGTGGTTCACTAGGTCAGGAAAGGAGTATAAGGCCAACTCCTTGACCTTTGCATTAAAGAAACCCTATGAGATTAATCTGTTTAAACAGCAAATGAAGCAGGCAGGACTAAACGAAATAAATAGTAAACAGATGCAATCATACAAAGGAAGTGCACTGGTCGTAGAGGATGTGGATTACATTTCCACAGCAACCAGCCTTAGAAAAAGTATTGGATTTCTAACTGGCTTTTATCCGGTTCTTTTCACACTGATTCTTTTAATGGGATATATGGTCTCCTGGCTACTCCTCCAAAGTCGTCGCTTGGAGGTTGCTATTATGAAAAGTCTTGGTAAGGATAACAGGCATATAGCAACGCAATTTTATATGGAACACATTATACTAGCGTTGTTGGGTTGTATCGTAGGAATGATCATTGGGCTTATTTTGGGTTGGGGTAGTCTGTCTACCATGTTATTGGTGGTTGGACTGTTTCTTGTTTGTTATAGCATTGGAACCATAATCTCTTTATGGATGATTCGTAAACTCAGTGTTATGGCCATGCTGTCGGCTAAAGAATAAAGGAGGGGCATATGGAAAAAATCAAAGTGGATAATGTAAGTTATTCTTATACGAATAAATATCAGAAAATAGAAGCATTAAAGGAAGTATCTTGTATCTTTGAGAAGGGTAAGATCTATGCCATTACCGGTGAATCAGGAAGTGGAAAAAGTACATTGCTTTCACTACTTGCAGGCTTGGATATTCCGGTAGAAGGGGCCATTTATGTAGATGGCGAGGAACTAGGCAAAATGGATCGTGATAGCTACCGCAGAGAGCAGGCAGCAATGGTATATCAGTCCTTTCATCTATTTCCATTGTTGACCGCTTTGGAGAATGTAATATATCCAATGCAGCTAAAAGGTGTGCCTCACAATGAAGCAAAAAAAAGAGCAAAGCAATATATAGAACAGGTGGGTTTACCGGAAAAGATATTAACTCAGTTTCCAAAGATGATGAGTGGTGGAGAACAACAGAGAGTAGCAATTGCCAGAGCTCTTGCAGCAGAGGGGGAGATTCTACTTGCGGACGAGCCTACTGGGAATCTGGATACAGAAAATGAAGCAATTATTGTGGATATACTCACAAAATGTGCCCATGAATGTGGGTATACCGTTATTGTGGTAACACATAACCTGGAGCTGGCTAATCAGACAGATTGCACTTATCGGATGAAGGACGGAAGATTGGTAACGGGAAAGTGAGGAGTCAGATATGCTAATAAAAAATAGTTTAAAACAGATGTTACGTACACCACTAAAGACCATTTTATTTCTTATCCTCCTATTATTGTCCACAGGTCTTTTGACCACAGGAATTAATCTATGGCAAACCAGCGAAAAAGGAATACGGGAATTCAAGTCACTATTTAATACGATAGCATTGGTGGAACAGAAGGAAGATACCACTAAAGTGATGGAATGGTGGGATGCTGCTACCCAAAGCTTCTC
>JAEZQN010000112.1 GCA_023441145.1 Bacillota bacterium | reverse complement strand
GGAACAGAATTCATGATTCGAAGCGAAAGTGGGGAATGGCATCTGGGAGTGGTTGGCCCAAAATCTCATCATGTTACTCCACCTGAAGAGAAGTATAAAGTAGAGAAAATGGACGAGTTATTTATTGATGTCGGTGCTAATTCAAGAGATGAAGTAAATGCCATGGGAATTTTCACAGGATGTCCAGCAGTTTATAAACCAAGAGCTAATACGTTACATAATGGAAGAATAAGTGGCACATCTATAGATAACAGAGGAGCATGTTGTTGCTTATTGGGCATTGCGGAGAAGCTTTCAAAAAATCGTCCTGATGCTGATGTTTATATCGTTGGAACGGTTCAAGAAGAGTTTAATCTACGAGGGGCCATGATGGCAGCAAGGCTTGTAAAGCCAGATGTAGCAATTGGTTTGGATGTAGTTTTTTCCGGAGATACTCCAGATTTAGCTAATCGCTATGATCCGGTTTTGGGAAATGGTCCTTGTGTTCAGTTGTATACATTTCATAGTAGAGGAACACTGAATGGAAACATTGTTCATGAACCTCTCTATAAGCTTATAAAGACGGTTGCTGAGGAAAATCATATAAACTTACAAAGGGCTACTGGGTTTGGCATGCTAACTGACAATTCCTATCTTCAATTAGAAGGGATGGGGGTAGCTGTAATAGATATGGGTTTTCCTACTAGATACACCCATACTCCAGTAGAAACTTGTGATATACACGACCTAGAGGAGCTCATTGAATTAGTTTCACTTGTTGCTAATAGAATTGATCAGAATTTTCAAATTGGACGTATAGAAGTTTAATTGTAAAAAAGAGGTTATTATATGAGAAAAGTAAAATTAGCACTGGTAGGGGCAGGAGATCGTGGATTTCATTGTTATGCTCCTTATGCAATTGAAAATCCTTGGAAAGCTGAGTTTACTGCTATTGCAGAAAAAAATTCAGAGAAGAGAAAGCTATTTGGTGATGAGTTTCATATACCAGAAAGCTGCCGGTTTGAGGACTGGAATGAATTATTAAATGGTCCTAAAATTGCAGATGCCATCTTAATATGTACTAGTGATAATCTACATTATGAACCAGCCATGAGGGCAATGGAGAAGGGCTATCATATATTGCTGGAAAAACCCATGTCTACCACACTGGAAGAGTGTTTAAAGCTTTGGGACACAGCCAATCGTTATGATAGAATGTTTATTCTTTGTTTCGTGTTAAGATATACAGAATTCTTTTCAACGATAAAGCAAATACTAGATAGCGGAAAAATTGGTAAGGTCAATAGCATTGTTCACCAAGAGAATATTCCGCTTATCGATCAAGTACATGCATTCACTCGAGGTATTTTTAGTAAAGAAAAGATTGCTTGCCCAATTATTATATCCCATTGTTGCCATGATTTAGACTTGATAAGTTGGTTTGCTGGAGCAAAATGTACTAAGGTGGCCTCTTTTGGTAATGTAACATATTTTAATGAAGAAAACGCTTCAAAGGATGCACCTTTAAGGTGTTTAGATGGATGTCCACATTCAGAAACCTGTAATTATTATGCACCAAATTACTATCTTACGGAAGATACTAGTTGGCCTACGTCTACAATATGTACAGATATGAGTTTTGAATCTAGGTTAAAAGCTGTAGAAGAAGGTCCTTATGGAAGATGTGTATTTCATTGTGATAATGATGTAGCTGATAATCAAACAGTTATTATGGAATTTGAAAATGGAGTTACCGCTAATTTCTCTCTTCAACCATTTTCAGGGGAAAATGGTCGGACTCTCAAAATTATGGGAACAGAGGGTGCTTTGACTGCGGATATGGATCATAATACCATTGAATTATTTGATATACGTACACAGAGAAAAGAAACTATCCATATCAAACCATCAAAATATAAATATGGTGGTGGTGATCATGGCATTATGGAATACTTTGTATCCGAAGTTGCAAAGGGTTCTCAAGGTGGAATAACTTCCATGGATTCGTCTATAGAAGCACATTTAATAGCATTTGCAGCTGAGAAATCTAGAAAAGAAGGCATAGTTGTGGATATGAAAAAAATGAGAGACTTATCAATTATTTAGGATAACATATAGGAGGAACATGGAAGCTTTTTTAGGAATTGATTTGGGTACTAGTTGTGTAAAAGTAGCACTCATCACAGAAGCTGGACAAATACTTGGTTTAGGCAGTAGCGACATTAGTGTCATGTTTCCGAAGCCTGGTTACGTCGAGCAAAGACCAATAGAGTGGTGGCAAGGCACAAAAACAGCAATTGAAAATGTACAAAAAAAGTGTCCCAATACTATGATTAAGGGAATTGGGATATCTGGTCAAATGTTGGGCTCAGTACTGCTTGATGATAATAATCAAGTAATAGACAATTGCATTATTTGGATGGATCAAAGATCAGGTGAAGAAACGGACGAGATTATAAATAAACTTGGTAGACAGTACATTTTAGATCATACAGCCAATGATCCCCTTGTAAGCTATTGGGCACCAAAACTATGTTGGTTAAAGAAACACAAACCTGATATTTATGATAGGATTGCACATGTATTATTTCCAAAAGATTATCTAAAATTTAAACTCACAGGTGAATATAATATTGATGTTACCGATGCCACTGGTACAATGCTGTTTTCTACAGAGAAAAGAGATTGGGATTGGGATATGTTTGATAAATTGGATATACCACGGAGTATCGTCCCAAAACATGTCTCAGAATCATTTGAGATTATTGGTAAAGTTAGTAAAGAGGCGGCTGACTATTTAAATATACAAGAAGGGATTCCAGTTGTTGCAGGTGGTGGAGACCAGATGTGTGGAGCCATTGGTTTAGGTGTTGTTAGTAAAGGAAAGATAGCCTCAACCATTGGAACATCTGGGTGTATCTTTTCCTATAGTGACACTTGTATTATTGATAGTCAGCAACATGCAATTCTGTCCTATTGTCATAGTGTTCCAAATACTTGGAGTGTGTACGGTTGTACGTTAACGGCAGGAGGAGCATTTCAATGGTTGAAAAATTCCGTATTTTCTAATAATAAACAATGTTCCTATGATGATATGACAAGATGGGCGGGGAATGCTGTGCCAGGAAGTGAAGGGTTGATTTTTTTACCTTATCTCAATGGTGAAAGAACGCCACATCCAAACCCTGATGCAAGAGGTGTCTTTTTTGGATTGTCTACTAGACATGGGAAAGAAGAAATATGCCGTAGCGTTATGGAAGGTGTGACATATAGCTTAAATGATACAGTAGAAATTCTACGAAATAAAGGTGTTACAATAAATCAAGTGATAGCCGCAGGTGGAGGTGCTTCTAGTAGGTTATGGTGCCAAATACAGGCTGATATTTTTCAAGCTGAAGTAGTTACTACAAATGTGAAAGAAGCTCCTGCTACTGGTGCAGCGATGATTGCAGCTGTTGGATTACATAGTTATTCTTCATTTGAAGAAGCAGCAAAAGCTATAATAAAAGTGGAATGCATTACTGCACCAAATAAAAGTCTAAAAGAATTATATAGTGATTATTATCAAATCTACAAGCAATTATATGATAGATTAGAACCTTTATATAAGGCTCAGGCTCATAATGTAAGAAAGTGGCAAGATTATGAATAAAACATATGAGATTATTCCTTCCATAGCTTCAGGAAATATGCTTACGCTAGGACAGACGATAGAAGAACTTAAAGGATGGAATCGATTACATCTTGATATTGAAGATGGAAATTTTGTACCTAATATTACTTTTGGAATGAAAACGATACAAGCTATCTCAAGTGTCGCAACACAATTATTGGATGTTCATATTCTTGCATATCATCCAGAAAGATATATAGACCAATTGTCAGAATACGGTATCAGCAACATTGCAGTGCACTTTGAGACTCTTAAATATCCCATGGAAGTTTTGTGTCAAATACATCGTATGGGCATGAAAGCAGGAATTGCATTAAACATTGCGACCCCAGTAGAAATGATTGAGATGTTTGTTGACAGACTAGATTATATATTGCTTATGACATCCGAGCCAGATGGTGAAGGTCAAATCTTTTGCCCTAGTGTTCTGAAGAAAATTAAAAAGGCAAAGAAATACGTTGGCAAAGAAATATGGGTTGATGGCGGCATTAGGGAGGAAGAGTTAAATCTTGTAGTTGAAGCAGGCGCTGACAAAATTATTATGGGTAGAGGAATCTTCTGTAAGTAAGATTTAAAATAAAGTGGCTTAATTACTAAATTAGTTTTTGTAATTAAGTCATTTTTATTTGGTTAAGAAATTTTAGTGCCATAATCAAATCAAACCTCGTAATCGAGCTGCTTAAGGGAGAGTAATATGGAAAGAAGTATTAAAGGCTAAGTAAATAAGTTTTATTGTACTCGTAGATAACGTGTTAAAAAGCCTCTTTTTATCATCATGTTTTGGAATAGCAAATTGAGTCAATTCCCATCTTACGTAGTATAATGATTTAGCTGAGAGCTTTGAATTGTAGGGATTCAGAGTTCTTTTTTGTGTTTCAAAGTCAATAATTTTGAGGTACCCCAAGGGCCCCTTTCTTCTGGTCGGGTTTCATTGTTGAAAGAATCCCATTTCTCGTAGATATTATCCAAGTATTCGTCTTTATCAGCGAATGTATAAAGCTTAAAGTTTTTATCTACGGAATGCATGATTGTTACTTAAGGATAAGCCTAACTTCTTGCTTACCTTATACAGAGCTTCATAATAAGCTGCTGTTGAATTCCTGCTAATTTTCTCTCTGTAACGACATTCCAACATCTTTTCTAATACGCATATTCAGTTGTCAAAGTGCTTTCAAGTAGTCTGAGATGAATTGTTTCATCTGTCTATGCCATCTGATATATATTTGGGAGGGAAAATAACTGATTACTAAATTAATCACAAAATTTCTCTCGCAGTGTATATAGAAATAAAAATTTCTAATCCTTACTTTCACTTCTCAAATGGGATGCGTACGCTCGATTTTCGCAGTTTGGTAAGAAAGATAATCAGTTACTTCGTAATGAATGTGGCATTGATTCGGGCTAAGGACTAAATAAAGTTCCTAATAAATACTTGGGGCATGAAATAGCTGATTGCAAAAAGTGGAGGAATTTATACAAAAGAATAATGAGATATGAGATATGATATTCTTTTGGTAGATATTGACAAATCGGTACATTGCAAACAATTCG
The DNA here is from genome assembly GCA_023441145.1 of Bacillota bacterium. Classification (GTDB taxonomy): domain Bacteria; phylum Bacillota; class Clostridia; order Lachnospirales; family Lachnospiraceae; genus KM106-2. The sequence continues at coordinate 3,075 of JAEZQN010000112.1, read as the reverse complement.
TGGGTTTTCTTGTTAACTTGTGTATAATTAAGTAAATGACAGCAATGAGAGGAGGCGATGGTATCCGAGAACAGGAAATAATCGAGCTACTACTTCAAAGAGACGGGAAAGGCATGGATGAATTATTAACACATTATGGTGCGTTAATTAGATACATCATTGCTCCTATTTTGCAAAATGTACAGGATCAGGAAGACTGCCTGTCTGAAGTTACAATGCGAGTGTGGGAGAAAATAACAATGTATGATGCTCAGCGCGGAAGTTGGACATCTTGGTTAACCGCAGTTGCTAGAAATGGAGCGATAAACTATAAAAGGAAAATTCTCATACATAGTAGAACAACGGATATTCCAGTAGACACGCCATCGCCCGAATCTACTCCCGAAGATACAGTCATACGAGAAGAAAGAATGGATGCGATTAATCGCGCTTTGCAGCTGCTGTCTCCGAAAGAAAGGACGTTATTCTATAGAAAATATTACTATTTTCAATCAACTGCCCAGATTGCTTCTGAAATGGGCACAACCGAGAGAGCTGTTGAAGGAAAACTCTATCGGTTAAAAAAGAAGCTTCGCAGGATCTTAGGAGGTATTGGATATGAGCAATCGTGAATGGAAAACAGTGGATGATCAAGAGTTTGAAACCATGCTTGAAAGTAACCTTTCTGAATTACCACCTGATGATATAGTAAGAAAAGTAACACCTTGGAAGAAGTCAATGAACCGTGTTCTGATTGGTATGGCATTAACTACAATTACATTAGAATTCTGGTATCTCAACTATATGTTTCCTACCATCGGCATAATTTTACTGTTGCTGGGATTTCGTACATTGAAGTACGAAAATAAGTGGTTTGGAATTTGTTTTATTGTATCAGTCATACGAGCAGTATATGTTTTGGGTACATTAATTCTTAATACAACAATCATTCAAAGTACTGTATCTATTTCAGATATCTTATCGATGCTGAAGCTTGTAGAACTGGTTCTACTGCTTATTGAATTCATTTGTTTTTGGCGTGGAATTGTATCAGTGCAACAGAAAGCAGAGGTGCCGCCTCATGCGGGGGGAGCAGTTGCTCTGATCGTATGGTATGTGTTTACGTGTGTGCTTGCTTTCGTTCAGTATAGTGGAATAATAATTGCGTTAGCAATGATTGTCATATATGTTTTTATCATTCGTAGTCTATATAAACTATCCAAAGAACTTGACGAAGCAGGATATGCCATCCATCCGGTACCAATCAAAGTGACAGACCGCAGCATCGTAATCGTATTAATACTAACCTTGGGGGTAGGGCTTTGTTGTGGCTATGTATTCGGTGGAAGTTATCCTATGGAATGGACCAGGCTTAATGCATCTGAACATGACAATGTTAAGGAGATTGAATCTCATCTTCTTAGCCTTGGATTCCCAGAGAATGTCCTAGGTGACCTTAGTACTGAGGATATTGTTGCCTGTGAGGGTGCGTTGCAGGTTGTTGTTCATATTACGGATGAGCCAGTGAATGACGGTAGAACTGAGATAACGAGAGAGGGGTATTATACAAGTTGTGACACCGTTTATGATGTAAAAGAATTGCGAATTACTGGCGTTGGAGTTCAAATTCCCGGTGAACGCGAGCGATGGATCATATTCCATCATTTTCTCTGGACTACAGATCCTGGTTTCTATGGTACCGAATCGATACAACTCTGGCCTGCTTATCGCGATGACGGATGGCATTCAGGCGGGGAGGTGACAGGGCGTGTGTTATATGACAAAAACGGACAGACCTATGTTTCTGATTATAATTCCTTGGGTTCACAGACATATACATCTAATGATTTTCTATGGGGAAATCAGAGTAGTATGGACGTTTTCGCAACATTCTCCATGCCACACGATAGTGACCGGCAGAGAGGATATGTAGCTTATCCTATAGATGAAGCTCAAGATGGGTGGTCTATCGAAGCTTGGTTTAATTATACCCATCAGCGCAGCTGGCTGCAGTACCCAGCTATGACCGCTATGGAGACAAGATTGACAAACGGTTGGCCTAAGGCGGGTGTATTTATAACCGTTCAAGACCAACTACTATGTTTTCCAAATGAAAAACATGCTGAGCTATTCAACTAGAACACCCCCTATTCCCAACCGCAACCCTAAACTATAATTAATAAAGAATCACCCAACCAGACGACGAATTCTTCAAGAGAGGGAACTATGACAATCAATGAATACCAGTAGCTGGCCATGACCACGCTGATTCCAGAATTATCTAGAAAAGAGGTACTCATCAACAGTGTCATGGGGCTTTGTGACAAGTCAGGGGAGACTATTGATATCGTGAACAAGTGGATGGCATAGGGACATGAACTGGACAAGGAGCATCTGGAAAAGGAACTGGACGATATGGCCTAGTATCTGGTGAGGCGGCGACAGTTCTGGAGATTCTGTTGGAGGATATCTTACAGGCGAATATTGAGAAATTGAAAAAGCGGTATCCGGAGGGATTCGATACGGAGAGATCCCTTACAAGTCTGAGTGGAGACATATAAAATCTCTAGCTAAGTAAGAAAAAAGAGTAAGTATCAATGTGAAAAATTTTAAAACAAATAGAAAACATAGGGGATGCGGTCTTCATATGAGTACAGCTCATTCCTCCTTTGACTCATTCAAGCCTAGGATTTTGTCCGCATCACTCTTTGTAATGAAGTCAGAACTAAACAGATGTCCTCCTAAAGTCTTCTAAAGTCTTAACCCATCATTCAAATAGAATAATAGAATTATATGTAAAATATTGTTCCAAAGTGGGAAGTCATATGTTATAATAAATGAATTAATTTGGATAAGGAGAGGTGTTAGAATGATACTTTTAGTAATGGATACACAAAAACTAATAATGCATAAAGAATTATATCAATTTGAGCTTTTTGAAGAGCGTATTAAAGAATTAATCAATCAAGCTCGTAATAATGGCGTTGAAGTAATCTATGTTAGGCATGACGGCGGCGAAGGTGAGCTATTAACAAGAGGGACAGAGGGGTTTGAAATATATGATGGATTCAAGCCAAAGGATGGAGAACTTATTTT
>JAEZQN010000201.1 GCA_023441145.1 Bacillota bacterium | reverse complement strand
TCTCAATGATCCGTTCTCTTAGTTCAATGTATAGTTATCTTACAACAAGTCAATAAGTCAAGCCTGACCCCGCCCTTCCGGCTTCTTTTAACACATATGACAAGGAATTGGAAAGCGCAATACAGGTTAGCTTCAACCCTAAGTTGTGCAAGATTAGCTGGACCTTAAGTTATACTTTTGCTAATCTGTGCACACTCACGTTCCTGGCAATACTGGTCTTTAAAAGAGTACCGTGAATACCGGGACTACTCCACTTTTACCTTTATCGTGGCCACCGCATTGTATCCATAGCCTTTTCTATTCCACTCTGCTTCTTCAGGCTGAATACGGCCAGTGCAATCTTTAGCCCTGGACATAATGGTATATTCTCCTTTTTGTGAAGCATGCCAAGTGTAGGTCCAGTGGGTCCAGGTGTAAGGCTGACTGGGATCTTGTTGGAGCGTAGCTTGTTCCCAATCCTTACCACCATTAAAGCTAAGTTCAACCTGAGTAATAACTCCCTGCCCGGTATAGGCAATTCCCTCAATCTGGTGTACCCCGGTACCTAAGACAGTATACTCCAATGGCTGCTGAATGGTGGAATTGATATTAATGGTTGTGACGGGTCTTTTTCCGATGTCACTATCCTTATAAGGATAATAATTATAATCAATACTCTGGAAAGGTCCCTGAAAAGGGTGATTAATCACAGTAATGGTCTTCAACCACTTTACAGAAGCCATTGCATACCACTGTAGAACAATCAATCTTAAGGGATAACCATGTTTAAAAGGAATGGCACTTCCATTGTATTTATAGGCTACCAATATATCTGGATGAATGGCTACATTTATAGGGAGACTCCTGGTAAAGGAAAATACTCCCTCTAAGTCTGTTCTTGGTCCATAATCATATCCCTCAAACACCACCTCTACTGCCGTCGTCTTGACACCTGTCAAAGCAAGCAAGTGGCAAAGGGGAACCCCTTTCCATACCCCTTGACTGATGGCCCCATCCTGCCATTGCTCTCCGTAAACCCTGGGACGAAAATAAGATCTTTTATTTCCGGAACATTCCAGGAGAATCGCTGATGTTTTAAAAGGCATCGATAGTAAATCCTGATAGCGAAAAACAGTAGGTCTTTCTACCTCACCGGCAATAGGTAAGAAAAAAGCCTCTTGTGGTAGATACGGGTAAAGGAAGTGATTTCTTCTGTAGTGATATTGGTCCGGGGTTATCCACTGACGTAAAAAATGAATAGGTGATTCTTGATTTTCGGGGGCCAACCTTCGTGTCTGAAGGAAAGGTTTATAGAGATCTTTATTTTTATTATCCATTTAATAAATCCCTTCCCCCTCTTACTTTTACCCCAGTCCTTATGATACATAGAAGTCAGGTGGTATTTCATTTTATGAGGCTATCTTGGGAGCGGAGGGTATCTCTGAAGGTTACCATTGCAGGATGCCACTTTCCGGATCAGCAGCATAGGGTTGTGCCAAAATGAGCGTACCCAATTCGCTTATTTCAGGGCAAAAGCAATTTGTTCTTTGGTAAATTTTGATTTCTTCATCTTCTTCTCTCCTTTAACTTATTTTGCCATAAAACTAACATTTTTGGTGGACCAGTTTTTCGGGAGAAGGTCAGGTTCACAACAAGTCAATAAGTCAAGCCTGACCCTCTACGCTCGGGCAAACAAAAAACGAGGGCAGCATTTCAGAGCTGAGTCAGCTCTGAATTTTGAGCTACTAACCCCACCAGCACACCCTAGCTGATTTTTATTATATCAAAAATATGGGTGCTACCGCTTCATTTTCTATGGTAGACCCACTCTCTAATCATTTTCAATTCTGCTTCTAAAAAATCTTTCAGTATCCTTATCTAAAAAATGAACATAACAGCCTTTTATACCTCTAGTTAACAAAACTCTATACGTGTTCTTAACTAATTCAATGAATTTATCTCCTGATCTTTTAACAGAAGCATCCCTTGAATTTTTAGGATTCCCCACCCATTTCTGGCCATCCATATCATATACTAGGTCGTTGCCAAAAATTACACCTACATAATCGAACTCAAACCCCTGTGCTGTATATACGCATCCTATTTGATTTATTCCGTTAGAATCATACGCCCAAAAAGAGGCTTTTGGAATATTCCTTGCAAGTTTTGTAGAATCCGGACGAGCGTTCCAAGGTCTTCTGTAATTACCTATTACTATGTCTTGGACTAAAGTACCATCTGGATTTATTTCTTTTGACCATTCCCAGCAAAAGCCTGCAGTAACTCTCGCTGAATATCCTTCTTGATTTTTTTGTCTAATAGCTTCTTCTAGACTATCTGGATATGAAAATATCTGAAAGTCAAAAATCTCTTGTTTGGAGCTCCAAATAATATTTGCTGTTTTCCTAATGCCTAATGTATTATTAACCCAGTTCACAAAACCATCTGAGCCACTGCATCTAAACTGAGTTTCTAACTCAAATTCAATTACCCTACACCTATTTTTCTGAGCATACTTTTTTATATAATCTATTGAACCAATTTCATTCGGTCTTACCACCTGGTCATCATCTATAAAGAATACTATTACTTTAGCAACCCGTATTAACTCCTCAATTTGAGCCAAATTCGATCTTGAATTCTTAGGCGTATACATGCTATTACTACTACTCCGAAGCCTGTGAGCTTCGTCACATATTAACACATCAATTTCATTTGGTTCTGCCTGCATATAACTATTAAAATACTTAAATTGTACAGCACCCCTAGTTCCAATTATCTTTCTCAAGGTCTCTGTAAATGCTTTAGAACCAGTGGCGTAATGGGAATTATAACCCGTCATTAGTAAATCGGCCATTAAGTTTAACGCAATAACTGATTTTCCAGTTCCCGGACCACCTTTTACAATAACAATTGATTTTTGTTTATCATGGAAGCCAGCTCTAACAAGTCCGAAAACGTTATCATAAACAATTAACTGCTCATCCAAAAGAACATACTGAGAATTTCCTTTAATAGTATTACCCACATGTTCCATTAGTTTTTTACTAGGTCTATATTTGCTGTTCTCTACTTTTTTTAGAACATCTATGCCCTCACCGTTACTTAATTTCTCTACCAAATAATCCTTAAGATCGTCTACATTATCTGCGGTAAAAACCGGGTATTTCTTGATAACACCACTAAACTTATCAGAAAAAATAACATCATCTGAATAATAATTATAATTATGTAAGTATGCACAGGCGCTTAAATTAACTGGTTCTCTTTCCTCATAAAAAGCAGTGTGTGTATCCCTTAAATACATATGATATTGTCCGACTTGTGCAGAAGGGTGTAATACATCCCTTTTAGCACCTCCAACCCAGGTTAATACTTCATTTTCTCCATAGGACTCTTCACATCTATCCCATTGTTTAAGCTCAACTATTACAGCATTATCTTTATTAAATTTGTCCTTGCCAGTTATCATACAATCCAATCTCTTAGATGTAAGTGGTAATTGATACTCTAGAATTACACCATGGTTCATTAAGCCTCCATATTGAAAAACCTGAGACATAGCCCTCAAGGAATTTCGCCACGAATTAATCTCAGCCGGTGAAGGTAGATATCTATAATAGTCAAAAAAAGAGTTCTTTAATTTTTCAGCTATCTGATTTTGTATAGTATCCTGAATGAATTGAGAAG
>JAEZQN010000091.1 GCA_023441145.1 Bacillota bacterium | reverse complement strand
ATGTATAACTTGTATCAGGAGGTTGTTACAGAGGATGGCAATGAAATAGCTAAAAACCTGGTGTCAACCTACTTTGAACCTTGTGACACCACTTGGAGAGGAATTGGTGTGATACCTGGTTCAGGACTTAGAATTCAGAAGGAATATAAAAATTTAACAATAGATAGCAATAGACAAATAGTAGGTGTTCAGGTAATTAACTCCGCCTGTATCTGTAGTAGGATTTTGCTTGGAAAAGCTCTGCCAACCGATTGTCTACTGTATCAGAATGGTAGCTGTACGCCGGAGCACCCGGTGGGTGCTTGCATGGTATCTCTAGAAGGAACCTGCAATTGTTACAAGAGAGGAGGAAGCTAAATGATGATTACAACAGCTCATGGAAGTGGTGGAAGCGCAACCAATCAGCTGGTGACAGAAGTATTTGCGAAACATTTTCATAATGAAATCTTAAATAGAATGGAAGATTCAGCAGTTGTACCCTCCAGTGGAAGGATTGCAATTAGTACCGACAGTTTTGTGGTAACACCACGATTTTTCACAGGTGGTGACATCGGAAAGTTGGCTGTGTGTGGCACAGTAAATGACCTCTTAATGTCTGGTGCTTATCCTATGTATATGACCTGTGGGTTTATAATTGAGGAAGGGGCTTTGATAGAGGAGCTTGACCTTATAGCGGCTTCTATGGCAAGGGAGGCTAATGCGGCAGGAGTTACTATAGTGGCTGGAGATACTAAGGTAATAGAAGGAAATGGTGGTATCTATATTAATACCACAGGAGTTGGATTTGTACCAACCGATAGAGAATTATCCGTAGCTTCTATAGAAGAAGAGGATGTTATCTTACTTTCTGGCACACTTGGAGAACATCATGTGGCGATATTAAGTAGCCGTATGAATATTAAGAATACGATTTCCAGTGACTGTAAGGTATTAAAAGATGGAGTAGAAGCCTTGTTTGATGCTGGAATTAAGATCAAAGCGATGAGAGATGTAACGAGAGGTGGCCTTGGAACGATATTAAATGAGTTTTCCACTGGATCTGGAAAGGGCATTGAAATGAAGGAAGAGCTACTTCCAATAAGTGAGCAGGTGCAAGGGTTTTGTTCTATTCTTGGGTTAAATCCTTTATATATGGGGAACGAGGGCAAATTTATTGCCGTTGTACCAAGAGAACAGGAAGAACTGGCACTTCAGACACTTCATCAAGTAGAAGGCTATGAGGAAGCTGCCATCATTGGCAAGGTTGTACCTAGAGCTGGAGTACGAATGACGACAAAGCTTGGTGGAGTCGTTCGTGTAGATGTGTTACAAGGAGAAGGACTACCAAGGATTTGTTAGAGTAGAGGGATATGATTTAAAATAACAATGCCACAAGGCTTCTTTCAAGAAGAATTGTGGCATTGTTATCTTTTATATATTGTCGTAGTATTTAACGTTGACATAGTGATTCGGTTAGTTTGCTAAAAAGCTGTAGAAACTGATTCTGCTCAGAATCAGTCATTCCAGAGAGTAAAGATTCAAATAAGTCTTGTTCCTTCGTAAAATGTTCGGTGATAGAATCTTGCCCATGTTTTGTGAGCTTAAGTCCAAAAGAACGAAGATCGGTTGTATCTATGGTTCGTTCGATAAGTTGTCTTTTAACTAAGCGATTAACCATATTAGTAAGTGTACTGTTTGGAATGGATAGGCTTACTAAATAGTCTTTTATTTTATATTCTGGATGAAGGTAGCAAAGCTTTAAAAGCTTTATCTCAGTTATACCAATACCCTTTAGGGAATCTGTACATACTTCAATCTTATTATTTAATAGTAGAGTATTCCAGATTTCACATAGAATTTTAGCATTTGGATTGTTTATAATAGGGAACTTCAAAAAATAAAATAAATGTGTTGAAATATATTAAAAAGTACTATAATATGGAAATATGTAGAAAAATGTTATACTGTAACTAGTCATATGAGGGATATAGAATACTAATGGAAGGTAGATTTTTATGTATAGTGCAATCATTAAAGATTTGGAAGCACTTATTACTCTAGACGTTAAAACTTTAGTCGGTGTTTTGGTCTGGTGCGATTTGGCTTTGTCGCTTTTAGCATTTGGATATTACATATTTCATGAGTCACATTATGAAAGGAAACTAATCAAGTGGTTTAGTATCGCTAAGATATTACAAGTACTAGCTTGGTTTCTTATATTCTTACGGGGACAAATCAATGATATAGTTTCTATTTACCTAGGTAATATATTGATTTATTTTAGTTTTTATATGGATTCTATAATTATGCTCAGTATGATTAGACATTTGAAAAAGATATGGTTTAAATTGCAATTGACTCTATTAGTATTGTTTATTACAATTTTTCTATTTTTAGAGATATCATCTGGTCAAGGAAATGTAAGAATTGCAATAACGTCTATCGGTATTTATTGTTTATTATTTGTTCCAACCATATCTTATATCTTCAATAAACAGAGCAGCAGATTTAAGTGTTTTATTGGAATAAATAATTTTTTATTTATCATGATACTTTTGCTTAGAGCCTTGCGTTCGCTTTTGGTTGAATATCCAGGTTTATTTGCTAATAATCTATTTCAAAGTACAACCTTTATTACATTGATTTTATTAGTGTTTGTTAATGGGGCAGGTTTTTTATTAATAATGTATGAACACACGGATGAATTATTAAGAGTCAGTGCTAATTTAGATCCTTTGACTCAAATTAGTAACAGAAGAAATTTCATGATACAAGCAGAAGAATATTACCAAAGGTGTATAAG
>JAEZQN010000020.1 GCA_023441145.1 Bacillota bacterium | reverse complement strand
GCACCTCTTTATAGGCTCTATAATCTGACAAAAGAAGAACTCTTTTGATTGCTCCTGTTTTTACTATCTCTAGTATTTTAGTAAAAATAGTTTTTCGTTCTTCTAACTCCTTTAAACTAAACTTTCGATTACAAAAACCAAAGTCAATACAGTACGTAATTTCTGGTAAGGTAGAAAGATCCTCAAGTGTCACCACTTGAACATCCTCTCGCTCAGTAAGAGTATCAAAAAATTTAGCATCTTCTTTTGATATTCTACTCGGTTCTACATAATAAACAGTATTGTTTGCTCTAAATTTATCATTTAACACTAAAAAAGAACAAATAATAGTACGGGCCAGACTTTTTGAGCCCGACCCTAAGCATACTATTCGTTTCTCTTTTAGTAGTCCAATATGAAGTTGTTTATTTTCTAAGATAGACTCTACTACATCTAGCTCATATTCATTTAACATTTCTTTTATTAGCATTTTAATGCCCTCATAATGGTTAATTATCTTATGCCTTCACTATCTCTTCTAAGGTTTCCACCGATCTCTTAATACCTTCTGTCAAAGTAACTTCTGCTTTCCATCCAAGCCCATTGATTCTAGAATGATCTAGTATTTCTGGAGTAACTCTAAACTTGGTCAAGTCAGGCTCTGCCTCATCACTTTCATTGGCAAAGGATAAGGTAAGGTTTCTTTCTGGAAATACCTTTACTGCCTCTCTTGCAAAGTTACGGATTGTTGTATTGGAATGATCTGCAGCAATATTATATGGAGTTGCATTGGCTCCATTAAGTAGAATTAACAATAAGGCAGTTACTGTATCTGTTACATAGCAAAAAGAACGATACGCGGCACCATTACTCTTAAGAAGTATACTTTCATTCTTTACTACATTAGCAATAAATTGTGCCCATACACGGTCATCATCTAGACTACTTGGACCATAAATGTAGCTTGGTCTAGCAATCTTTACATTCATACCATACTGTTTACAGTAGCTAGCACAAAGTGTCTCAGATGCTCGTTTACCAATGGCATAGCAGTTTTTGTAATCCGTTTGATCTACATAACCAATATTCTCTTCCTTTAAATTAGAAGATCCATCAGTCACCTGGCCATACACCTTTAAACTAGAAATAAATAAGGTAGATAATGCCTTCTTTTCCTTAGCTAATTTTAATACATTGCTAGTTCCTGATAAGTTGGCATCGATGGTACCAACAGGGTCATTTTCAAAATAGTAAGCGCTTGCTTGACTGGCAGCATGGATTACATAATCTACTGCATCCTGGGTCTCAACACTATCACAGATATCCTGAACAACTAGCTTAAAATCCCTACGGTTTATAAGATCTCCAAACTTCTTCTCAGCCTTACTAGCATTACGCACAATACCAATGATCTTAATATTGTCTTGGTATAGGTCGTTTCGAAGCATAAGAGCTGCCACTAGGTAATAACTGATAAATCCGTTGGCACCTGTAATTAACAGTGTCTTATCTCTTAACTTCTCCCAAGGAAGTGCTGTACATGCTATCTGTTCTACATCTGCATAGATGCTTTTTGGCACTATACTCTTTACACTAGATTCCATACTTCAACTCTTCCTTCGCAAAGTTTTTAAAATGGGTATAGTATTGTGTTGCACGAAGTACATGCAAATCTTCTGGAGTAGTTACCTTGATATTATCACGGATTCCAGTAAAGATGTGTACCTGTTCTCCTAACTCAATTAATAGTTCACTAGAAGAAGTTGGGCTTGTGATTCCTCTACGCTCTGCCTCGTCATGAGCCCACATAATTTTCTCCATAGTATAACCTTGAGGAGCTTGTGTAATATAGGTAGTGCTTCTTACAAAGCTCTTCCCACACATAATACCATCTTCGCTATATAAAACAGAATCAATACTTGGTGTTACAGGTACTGCGGATTGATACTGTCTAGTATCAGCAATACAATTAGAGATTAACTCTTCTGTTAAGATTGGGCGAACACCATCACAGATAAGAACGATGTCTTCTGGTTTGGAATACTCCTGCACACGAACTAATCCGTTATGAATGGATTCGTGTCCATTAGATCCACCTGGAACAATATCCACTACCTTTTGAATATTGAATTTCTTAATGTGCTCCTTTAATACATCAATCCATGTACCAATACAGGATATCACAATGGCATCCACCTCTGGATGATTTGAGAAATGTTCCAGAGTTCTTATAATAATAGGTTTACCTTCTATCTCTAAAAACTGCTTTGGTATGTCTGCAGATTTCATTCTTTCTCCAACTCCACCTGCAAAAATCATAGCTGAAACCATAATAATCCTCCTTTGTTAAATCGAACTATTCATTAGCAACCTTTTATATCGCTGCAATAGTTTTCAATATTCTTTCTGTTGACTGACCATCGCACGCTTGCATATAGGTCTCTCTAAATACCTTAATTTTCTCCATATTACATGTGGAATATTCAGTGATAACATTCTTTGCCAATTCACAGAACTCTTTCACTATTATACCCGGCATTTCATGAAAATCAATATATAATTCATTATTATCTATATAGTATTGCAAATCAGGTACATAAAGCACCAATGGCTTGTCTAATAGAATAAAATCATAAATTACGGATGAGTAGTCTGAAATAAGTACATCAATTACTGGAAGGAGACGTTCTGTCTCAATCTCACAATTAGATATCCTCTGAATATTATCCATATGAGGATGTACTTTAATAATTACAAACCATTCCTCTCCTAGTTCATTCTGTAGCTTTTTAATATCCTCTAAGCCAACCAACTCAGGATTGGCAGCGTTACCCCTAAAGGTAGGTGCCCAAAGTACCAGCTTCTTTCCCTTTGCTTCAGGAAATAGAGCATAGAATTCCTCTTTACACTGCTTACTATAATCTTCTCTAAAGAAACGATCTGTTCTGCTTAAACCAGTGGCCTTCACATACTCCGGAGCTGTCCTCATAGCACTAATGTAAGCCTCTCGACACACTTCTGCACTGACGGTCACCAAGGTATAATTCTTAAATACATTTCCTTTATAATACTTAGGAATATCTCTTTGGGTATCATAAGCAAATTTCTTTAATACACCACCTGCATGCCAGAGCTGAATTACCTCAGTTTCTTTCCTTTTCTTACAAGAACTCACCGGTAAGAAGTTATCACAGATAAATACATATCTTGCCTTTCCGTATATTTTCATAAATCTCCATATACTGGTAAATATAGTAAAGGCAGAGCTCTTCTTATAATTAATACAACAGGATACCACTTCATATCCTAGTTCCACCATGCGTTCATGCATCTCTTCCATACTATATGGAATAGTATCATGGTGTGCATCTGCAAATACCACTAGCTGATTATTGATTTTCCCTCTACTAAAAACCCAGTAAATGACAGGAAGAATTCCATTTTGAAACGTCATTTTTATTATCTGTTTTATCTTAAAACCTATCATTCTACATTTCCCTCTTAATTCTAGCAATTATGATAACATACTTACTATTGGTAGTAAAGGCACTACTTCTTCTTACTAAAAATCCAAAGCTTACTAAATAAATAATTCAACAAAATAATTGCCACATTCCCAATGATCTTAACTGGTACATCAGGATAGCCCAAGATCTCAATAAACAACTTGGTCACAATAAATAAATCTAATAGAAAGGTAGCTCCCCGACATCCATAGAAGGATACCATTTCCTTAATCAGTTCTTTCCCATTGCTTGTCTTACTTTCAAACACCCATATTTTATTCGTAACATAAGCAAAGGTAATAGAAAGAAGCTGTCCTATTACCGTGGCAAGGGACTCTCCCGTACCAGCTAATCTAGTGAGTAGGAAATAGGTTGCTAGATTAACTAAGGTTGTACAACCACCAAAAAATAAGTAGGAAATCTGTTCCCTGTATTTTCTATATATAGTTATCCCAAACTGAATTGCTTTCTTCAATCTAAACCCCAACTTTCTGCTCCTTGGCACCACATTCCACTTTGGCAAGGGTAAGTGCCTTCTCTACAACATGATGCATATCGTAATAACGGTAATCTCCAAGACGACCACAAAAATGTACCTTGTCCTCCTTCTTAGCAAGGGCACAGTACTTCTCATATAAAGCATTATTTACATCATCATTCACTGGATAATAAGGCTCATCCCCACTTCTCCATGTCTTTGGATATTCTTTTGTAATAATGGTATGGTCAGTATCAGAGGTATCAAAAAATTTATGCTCAATAATTCTGGTATAAGGAACCTCGTACTCCGTATAGTTGACTACTGCATTCCCTTGGTAATTGTCCATTTCTAATCTCTCGGTTTCAAAATGCAAACTACGATACTCTAGCTCACCATAACAGTAATCGTAGAATTGATCGATGGCTCCTGTAAAGATTACTTTATCTGCTAAGGAATTATAATACACTCGATTATCATAGTAATCCTTAGAAAGCCACACCTCAGTACCCTCAAGAAGTCTCTCTACCAGCTTGGTATAGCCTTCTGTTGGTATTCCTTGATAACGATCATTAAAATAGTTATTATCAAAGGTGTAGCGCACAGGAAGTCTTTTTATGATAAAAGCAGGAAGCTCCTTGCAAGGTCTTCCCCACTGTTTTTCCGTGTATCCCTTAATTAACTTTTCATAAATATCGTGGCCTACTAGACTAATGGCTTGTTCCTCTAAATTTCTAGGCTCTGAAGGTGCTAGACTTCTTTGCTCATTAATCTTTTGCCTGGCTTCCTCTGGAGTAGTTACCCCCCAAAGAGCATAAAAGGTATTCATGTTAAATGGTAAGTTATATAGTTTTCCTTTATAATTGGCAACCGGAGAATTGGTAAAACGATTAAACTCTACAAACTGGTTCACAAAATCCCATACTTCCTTATTATTTGTATGGAAAATGTGAGCCCCATAGCGATGAACCTGTATTCCATCCTCTTCTGTGGTATAAATATTGCCTGCTAGGTGGTTACGTTTATCAATAACCAGACATTTTTTTCCCTGTTTGTTGACCTCATGGGCAAATACGGCACCAAATAAACCTGCTCCAACAATGAGATAATCGTACATCTAAGTTCCTCCGATTACTGTTTTTCTTGCTCTTCTGTGTTTAGGAACTGATCTATAATAAACCTTGGTCTATTTTTTGTCTCTAAGTACACTTTACCAATATACTCTCCAATTACGCCAATAGCCAATAATTGAAGGCCACCAAGTGCCCAGATGGAAATGATAATACTTGTCCATCCACTTACTGTATTGCCTGTAAAATGACGAACCAAAAAGTAAATTAGCATGGCAATACTAATTAAAAAGGTTACAAATCCCAAAGTAATAATCATACGTATCGGTTTTATGCTAAGAGATGTAATGCCTTGAGTAGCAAAGGCAATCATTTTCTTTAATGGATACTTACTCTCTCCTGCAAATCGTTCATTTCTTTCATAATATACCTTAGAGCTCTTAAAGCCCACCATAGGAACGATACCTCTTAAAAAGAGATTTACTTCTTTAAAATCTAATAACCCTTTGAGGGCTCGATCACTTAACAGACGATAATCTGCATGGTTAAAGACAACCTCTGCTCCCATGCGATTCATTATTTTGTAAAACACCTCTGCTGTAAACTTCTTAAAGAAGGTATCTTTCTTTCGAGCGCTACGAACCCCGTAAACCACTTCATTTCCCTTAGAAAACTCCTCTAAAAAGCCATCGATTGCATTGATATCATCTTGCAAATCCGCATCCATTGAGATATAAGCATCAGCCAATCCAGATACTGTACTTAAGCCTGCTAGAAGCGCATTCTGGTGACCACGATTTCTAGAAAGCTTTACTCCAGAAAATAACTCATCCTGCTGATGTAACTCTTCAATCATTTCCCAGGTTCTATCCTTAGAACCATCATCTACAAATACAACCCTACTTTTCCCTGAAATCTTTTGCTGTTGTTCTAGGGATGCCATTTTATCTTTCATTCGTCTGGAAGTCTCCGGAAGAACTTCTTCTTCATTATAGCATGGTATAACTATATATAACGTTACCATCCTTCTCCTCCTACTATCCGCTATTTGACAGATTCATTTTGTCTAATCTGCTATAATTTTACTGATATACGGTTTTACTGTCAAGCAAATAAAGACCTTTTACTCCATTGTTCACATAATCTTCAGATTCTAGACAAAGGACTCCTTATAGGAGGTAGATGTCCACCTAGCCATCCTATAAGGAGTCCTAATAAGATACTTATTTAATGTTATTGTGCTCTCTTAACAAGCTCTTCGTATTTCTTCTTTGCTTCTCTCTCAGCAGCTTCAAAAAGTTCCTTCGCTCTTTCAGGATTTGTTCTTGCAAGGTTACTATAACGAACCTCATTTAGTAAGAATTCTTGATAGTTTGCTGTTGGAGCCTTAGAGTCTAACTGGAATGGGTTCTTGCCTTCTTCCTCAAGACGTGGATCAAAGCGGAACAGATTCCAGTATCCACACTGGACAGCTCTCTTCTCTTCTGTCTGAGATAATGTCATGCCACCTTTGATTCCATGAGAGATACATGGAGCGTATGCAATAATAATGGAAGGACCTGGGTAACTCTCTGCCTCTATAAATGCCTTAATACATTGATTATAATCAGCACCTTGTGCAATGGATGCTACATAAACATAACCGTAGCTCATAGCGATAGAAGCCAAATCTTTCTTCTTGATTTCCTTACCACCAGCAGCAAACTGTGCAATAGCACCAGTCTGTGTAGCCTTAGAAGACTGTCCACCAGTGTTACTATATACCTCTGTATCAAATACAAGTATATTAACGTCCTGTCCAGAAGCAAGTACATGATCTAAGCCACCGAAGCCAATGTCGTAAGCCCAACCATCGCCACCAACAATCCATTGAGACTTTTTAGAAGCAAAATCTCTATTCTTTAATATATACGCTCTGTCTGCATTATCACAATCACATGCTTCGAGTGCAGCAAGCATTGCTTCTGTTGCAGGTCCATTAGCAGTTGAAGAATCTTTTGTTGCAAGATACTCCATAAGAACAGTTTTTACAGTATCCTTCTTGGCAACCTGTAGCAGACTATCTGCTGCCTGTAGAACTCTAGCTCTTAAAGCCTTCTGTGCAAGAGACATACCATAACCGTATTCTGCATTATCCTCAAATAAGGAGTTCGCCCAAGCAGGACCTTGCCCCTTCTTATTTACGGTATATGGAGACGCAGGTGAGGAGCCACCCCAGATTGAGGAACATCCTGTTGCATTGGCAATATACATTCTATCCCCAAAGAGCTGAGTCATTAATCTTGCATATGGAGTTTCACCACAACCAGCACACGCACCAGAGAATTCCATTAAAGGTTTCTTAAACTGACTACCCTTAACACTAGTCTCCTTGAATTTATCAAATACAGGAGCAGGTGTAATAATCTTTGTTGCATAGTCTGCCATAGGTTGTGAACCTAACTGACTCTCTATTGGCTGCATGGTAAGAGCTTTAACTCCCTTCTTACCAGGACAAACGTTAGCACAACTACCACAACCTGTACAGTCCATAACAGATACTGTCATAGCAAATTTATAATCAGGAAGTCCTGTCATAGGAAGAGTTGGATACTCAGGTGCATTCTTAGCAGCTTCTTCATCTAGAACAACAGGACGGATTACTGCATGAGGACATACATAGGCACAGAAATTACATTGAATACAATTGTCTGGATCCCAATTTGGTACGTCAATAGCAATACCTCGTTTTTCAAAAGCTGCTGAACCACTTGGAATGGTGCCATCTGCGTAATCTGTAAATGCTGAAACTGGAAGATCATTGCCTGTCTGAGTGTTGACTGCAGCCTGAATCGTGTTCACGTATTTTACAACGTCTTCTCTTGCAGCAGTAGCTCTCTCATGTAAATCTTCATATTCACA
>JAEZQN010000014.1 GCA_023441145.1 Bacillota bacterium | reverse complement strand
TATTTGTATCTCTATTTAATAGAATTAGATAACGCTCGAGAGAATCAATTAATCCAAGATCTTCAATAGACATTGGGTGAAGATTATAAATCGAATTTCTAATATCTGCGATGGATTCTTTCAGCAAATCTATCATTAATTGAAGTTCAATTTTGGTTCTAATTGTGTCCTTTTCTAATATTTTTTCACAAAACTCTGCCTTATAAATGAGTATAGTAAGAGTTTGAATTGTCGAATCGTGTAATTCTCTGGCTATTCTTTTACGTTCTAACTCAAGCTCCTGTAAAACATTATAGGGTGAACATTCATCCATTATATATTCTTTATTATTTTTAGTATTGTCCATAATCACACCCCTAATGATTTTTGCTACGTATGTATCAATTATATCACATATGTATCATTATAAAAATAAATTTATAATTATTAGAACTAGGAATTTTGGATTATATGAGCATAATGGAGAATACTACATTTAGTATGTATTTTAATTAATAATTGTAAGTAGATGATAAATAACATATAATATAACTATTAAATTGAATTAAAGGAGCTGTTTTACATTGAAAAAATCATCAAATAAAATAGTTGTTGTGTCCGGTTTAATTGCATTAGCCTTGGTAATCATACATTTTATAAACAAGTTTATCTTTTATATAAATACGTTTAAGGAACATTTACATTCTAATCATGGTTTCTATTATGAATGGCGTTTTGGCAAAATTTATTATACGAAACAGGGAAGTGGTCCTTCGTTACTACTTGTCCATGATCTTGATAATACAAGTTCCCAATATGAATGGAAAGAAGTTGCTGATAAGCTTTCTAAGAATTACACGATATATACTATAGATTTAATCGGATGCGGATGTTCAGATAAGCCTAAACTTACTTATACAAACTATCTTTATGTACAATTAATATCTGACTTTATAAGAGATGTAATTGGGGAGAAAGTATCCATTATATCTTCAAGAAATTCTTGTTCCATTAGTATCATGGCATGTTATATAGATTCTAATTTGTTTAATAAAGTTTTACTTGTGAACCCTAGAGATATAGAAGAACTAAAACAATTCCCAACAAAAAAGCATCGCTTATGTAAAATGCTATTAAACATTCCTATCTTAGGAACCTTACTTTATAGTATTAAAAACTCACGCTATCAGCTTTACAAGTCATTCAATACTAATTACTTATCAAACAAAAAATGTGTTTGCCGATATATTAATGCCTATAGTGAAGCAGCTCATACTAGTGGTTCTAATTCCAAGTATGTATATAACAGCATTAAGTGTCACTATACCAATACTAATATTACTCACGGGTTAAAGGATATTCCAAATCCAATTATTATATTGGAGGGAAGTGATTGTTGTAACGCTCAGAAAATATTAGATCAGTATGAGGAAATTAATCCTTCTATAGAATCTGTATTAATAGCAAATGCGAAAGAACTTCCACATGTTGAGAATCCAGAACAAATTGCTAACCTAATTGATTCTACTATAGCATAAAGGACGTAAATTAATGCGGTGTCAATTAAAACATTTGTTTTAAGTGACACCTCACTTTTAGTACAGAGCTTTCTTATGCCTTATGTCCACATCCTGAACATAGATTACCTTTTACTATCTTCATAGGAAGATGAGGTATTCCTGCTTCAATATACTCCTCTCCCTCTACCACAAAGCCTATCTTTTCATAGAATCCTTTTACATAAATCTGAGCACCTACATGAACCTCTTTGGCACCTATTTGAAATGCTTTGTCTACTAACATGCGAACTACAAATTCTCCATAGTGCATTCCACGACATTCTTTCAAAACAGCAATTCTTCCTATCTTAAAGTAATCCTCTATTTTAACTAATCGGCCAACTGCTACATTCTGTTGCTTTTCAGAGATAATAACATGTAGTGCTTCCTTGTCTAGAGCATCAAACTCCTCTTCCTCAGAAATACTCTGTTCTTCACAAAAGACTATTCTTCGGATCTTAAAAATCTCAGTTAAATCCTGATCTCCATGTATAAACTTACCCTCTATCATATTCTTCTCCTTTTACCTGATTTATAAAGGTTCTTTGGAAGGTTTTCCTGCACTTCTTGGATATTTATTAGGAGTATCCATGGTCTTTTTTATCTTAACAAAGGACCTTGCCATATCTGTTCCTGGAAGTGTAAAGTCATATACTTCTTCCAATTTACCCCCCAAAATATGAATGGCCTTCTTTGCAGCTTCCACTTCTTCTTTAACACTACTAGACTTATAAGGAATAAAATATCCTCCCTTAGCTACATATGGTAGGCAGTACTCAGAAAGTGTAGAAAGATTGGCAACTGCACGAGAAACACATACATCAAAGCTAGCTCGAAATTCTGGCTTCTTTGCATACTCCTCTGCTCTTCCATGAAATGCATCGATATCTTTAAGTTCTAATCGCCCAATTACTTCCTTTAAGAACCCAATTCTCTTATTTAAAGAATCTAGTAATGTAATCTTTAAGTGGGGAAAGGCAATCTTAAGTGGTATTCCTGGAAAACCAGCTCCTGTTCCCAAATCTAAGACAGATAAGTTCTCATTTAAATCTATTGCATTAATGAGAGCCAAACTATCTAAGAAATGCTTTACTACAACATCCTCCCATTCCGTAATCGCGGTAAGATTCATAACCTTATTCTTTTCCACAAGCATAATATAGTAGATTTCAAATGCTTCTATTTGCTCGTTACTTAAGGATATCTTAAGCTGATCCAAGCCCCATAAAAATATATTTTCCTTAGCCAAAGTAATTCCTCTTTCTTTCTATTACTTTCTTCGTAACATCTCTAGATAAACTAATAGAACAGAGATATCTGCAGGACTTACCCCTGAGATACGTGAAGCTTGACCGACGGAAGCTGGACGAATCTGCTTTAACTTCTGTCTTGCCTCATTACGAAGACTATTTACATCATCATAGTTAAAATCTTCAGGAATCATCTTAGACTCCATCTTCTTAAACTGCTCTACTTGTCGTAGCTGCCTACTAATATACCCATCGTATTTTATATTAATATTAACCTGTTCTATAACATCCTTACTAAGCTTTGTTCTCTCAGGATCAAGGTCCACCAACAACTCATAGGATAATTCAGGTCTTCTTATCAATTCTGCTAAAGTAGTACCCGTCTTTAGAGGCTGGCTAGAAAGACTTTCAAGCAATGCCTGTACTTCTGCATTAGCTCCAATCTTAATTGCATTAAGTCTTTCAATTTCTGTTTGAATGGCCTCTCTCTTTTGTACCACTTTTGTGTATCGATCCTTATCAATCAACCCAATTTGATAACCGATCTCCGTTAATCTTAAATCCGCATTATCCTGACGAAGAATTAAGCGATACTCCGCTCTAGAAGTCATCATACGGTAAGGTTCATGGGTATCCTTCGTTACTAAATCATCAATTAATACTCCGATATAAGCCTGGGAACGATCAAGCACCACAGGCTCTCTCCCTAATACCTTGAGAGCTGCATTGATACCAGCCATAAGTCCTTGCGCTGCTGCCTCTTAATAACCAGAGCTTCCATTAAACTGACCACCACTAAATAGTCCCTCAACTGCTTTAAACTCTAAAGATCCTTTTAGCTGATTCGCATTAATGCAGTCATACTCTATGGCATATGCATTTCTTACTATTTTAGCATTCTCAAGACCAGGAACCGTACGATACATGGCATACTGAACATCCTCTGGTAAGGAACTAGAC
>JAEZQN010000366.1 GCA_023441145.1 Bacillota bacterium | reverse complement strand
GGTTTCATGTTATTCATAATGAGGAACAAAGAATGATTGCCCAAAGCTTAAAGATTCCATATCAGGAATGGAAGAATAATCAGAATGCCATTGATATTAATCGAAACTTTCCATCATCAACCTGGATACCTAAATTTACTGGTGATGCCCCTGGCTCAGAGTTAGAAACAAAGGCTTTAATGAAAATTATGACGGAAGTGAAAACAGAGGCTTATATAGATTATCATTCTAGAGGAAATGAAATATATTATTACCGTAGTCAAATGCCAAAAGAATATAACAATAGACAGCTTAATTTAGCAAAGACCTTATCCCTTGTGACTGGATATAAACTGGTACAACCTGAACGTGAGATTGAGGTAGGGGATACTGGAGGTAATACGGTACATTACTATTCAGAGCAAACTAAAATGCCAGCCTTCACCATAGAGACTATCCCAGAGGAAGAACATTTTCCTCTATCCTTACAATTTCAAAGAACGGTGTACTGTCAGCTTTTGTATACCCCATTTGTAGTAGTAAACTTATAAGTACATAAACGCTTAGTTTCGGCATTTCCATACATTTAAACTTGAACTTTTATAGGTAAAACTATATAATACTAGGAGATAATAGGGAAAGGAAATAGTTATGAGTAGAACTGAGTACAATACGGATGCAAGCGAAACCGCTAGACAGCTTCAGTTTATAGAACTTGCAAAAGAAAAATTAAATGAACTGAAGAATAAATTAGAACGGCCTTTAACTGCATGTATCGTGACATTTGGATGCCAGATGAATGCCAAGGATTCTGAAAAGATTGCTGGTATTCTTGAGAAAATTGGCTATCAGCTAGTGGAAATGGAACATGCAGATTTTGTTATTTACAACACCTGCACAGTTCGAGAAAATGCTAATTTAAAAGTATATGGACATCTCGGACATTTGAATAAATTAAAACAAAAAAATCCTAACATGATGATTGCTCTTTGTGGATGCATGATGCAGGAGGATACAGTTGTTGAAAAGATCCAAAAAAGTTATCGCTTTGTGGATATCATTTTTGGAACTCACAATATCTTTAAATTGGCAGAATTAATTCTTACCAGATTAGAATCTGACCGAATGGTAGTAGATATCTGGAAGGAAGCTACGGAGATTGTGGAGGATTTACCAAGTGAGAGAAAATATTCTTTTAAAGCTGGCGTAAATATTATGTATGGGTG
Organism: Bacillota bacterium; assembly: GCA_023441145.1. Classification (GTDB taxonomy): domain Bacteria; phylum Bacillota; class Clostridia; order Lachnospirales; family Lachnospiraceae; genus KM106-2. Next base: position 4,350 of record JAEZQN010000366.1, on the reverse strand, counting down.
CAATAATTTTTGTACCTACTGCATCGTACCTTATGTAAGAGGTAGGGAGAGAAGCCGCCAACCAGAGGATATTATCAAAGAAATTAAAGACCTTGTGGCAGACGGTGTTGTGGAAGTAATGCTTCTTGGCCAAAATGTTAATTCTTACGGAAAAACCTTAGAGAATAAGATGACTTTTGCCGAGTTACTACAAGAGATTGAGAAGGTGGAAGGATTAGAGCGAATTCGCTTTATGACACCTCATCCAAAGGATTTCTCCGATGAAGTAATTGAGGTAATGAAGAATTCCACTAAAATCTGTCATCATGTTCATCTTCCTGTTCAGTCTGGAAGTAGTGCAATCTTAAAAAAGATGAATCGTCACTATACCAAGGAAGCATATCTTGCTTTAGTGGATAAAGTAAGGGAGGCTATGCCAAATGTAGCCTTAACAACAGATATCATTGTTGGTTTCCCTGGGGAGACAGAAGAGGACTTCTTAGATACACTAGACGTTGTGAGAAAGGCTCGTTATACCAGTTGCTTTAGCTTTATCTACAGTAAACGTACTGGTACACCTGCTGCTGTAATGGAAGATCAGGTTCCTGAAGAGGTGATTAAGGACCGCTTTGATCGTCTCTTAAAAGAGGTTCAGAGTATTGCTGCAGAGGAATGCAAGAAGTTTGAAGGTGAGGTAATGCCTGTTCTTGTAGAAAGTGTCAATGATCACGAGGAAGGTTATATGACAGGACGTCTTGTCAATAATCTATTAGTGCATTTTCCAGGAGATGAGTCTATGATTGGCTCTATAGTTAATGTTCATCTAATCGAAGCGAAGGGCTTTTATTATCTAGGTAAGAGAGCATAAGAGTTTTAATACATGAAACTTGAAGAATAAATATCAAAGCCTTTACCGAGTATTCGGTAAAGGGTTACATAGTAAGAGCTTTCATTAAATCTAACAAACAGAAAGAAGATGTCAAAATGAAGAAAAATTTAATAGCCCTGGTCCTTGTTATGGTGCTTTCCATGATGTTATGTGCATGTGGAAATGGAAGTACCAACAACGAAGAACAAAGCAGTCGACCTACATCAAAGAAGGACCCTATTACCTTTAATATACATAGCTTAAAGGGACCAACTACCATGGGGATTACTAAGCTGATGTCTGACAATGAGGCTGGGAAGACTACGGACAACTATCAAGTGACTATCCATGGCACTGCAGATGAGATTGCTGCGGGAATGATAAAAGGAGAAGTGGATATAGCCTTAGTGCCTTGTAATCTGGCTAGTGTCTTATATCAAAAGACAAAGCAAAGTGTTAAGATAGCAGGTATTAATACATTGGGAGTTCTCTATGTAGTTGAAACAGGAGATAGCATTAAATCTATCGATGATTTAAAAGGAAAAACAATCTATTCAACTGGAAAGGGAACAACTCCAGAGTATGTAATGAACTATATCTTAACTGCCAATGGAATTGACCCTAATAAAGATGTTGCTATAGAATATAAGTCTGAGTCCACTGAGGTGGTAGCAATGTTAAATAATTCGGAGAATGCAATTGCAGTATTGCCACAACCATATGTTACTACGGCTGCCACAAAAAATAATAGGATTCATACGGCTTTAGATCTTAGTGAGGAATGGGATAAGGTATCTAATGATGGTTCTAGTATGATAACGGCAGTAGTTTTAGTAAGAAATGAATTTTTGGAAAAGAATAAAGATGTGTTTACTACGTTTATGGAAAGCTATAAGGAATCTGTAGATTGGGTAAATAAAAACGTAGAGGATGCAGCTGTTTTATGTGAAGAGTATGGTATTGTACCAGCTGCTGTAGCAAAATTGGCAATTCCAAAATGTAATATTACCTGTATCACTGGTGAAGAGATGAAGAAAAAGGTATCTGGCTATTTGTCAGTTCTTTTTAAGGCTAATCCATCTAGTATTGGTGGTTCCTTACCAGGGAATAATTTTTATCTACAATAGTAGAACCATGTAAAAGTAAGGGTGAAAAAGATGAAGAGTACACAATATATAAAACTCGGCCCGCTTAAGCTAAAGAAATCAAAAGCATATGGTTTGGTTGCCATATGCTTTTGGCTTATGGTTTGGGAGGTAGCAAGCAGGTTGATTGACAATGCCATATTGATGGTGTCACCTGTACAGGTGTTCCTCACATTAATGGACATGATAAAGACGGCTGAATTCTATCATGGACTAATTAGTACTATGGGAAGAATTCTCGGTGGTTTTTTTGCAGGCTTTGTTTTGGGGATTAGCTTGGCTACCTTAGCATATAAATATGAGATAGTGGCCTATTTATTAAAGCCTATTAACTCAGTTATTAAAACCACTCCTGTAGCAGCCTTCATTATACTTATACTAATCTGGGTGGGCTCCTCCTATTTGGTAGTAATAATTGCCCTACTTATGGTATTTCCCATTATCTACAGTAATATTTATCAAGGATATTGCCAGGTGCAACCAGAAATGATAGAAATGGGCCGCATTTTTCGTTTATCTTTTAGAAGGAAAATACGTTACATATACCTTCCTAGCCTAATGCCTTATCTAACAGTGGGTAGTACACTTTCCCTTGGTCTTTGCTTTAAGGCAGGTATTGCAGCAGAGGTTATTGGAATACCGGCTGGTTCCATTGGAGCTAACCTATACAATGCCAAGCTTTACTTAGACACTAATATTGTGTTTGCATGGACCATTGTAATTATTGTCTGTAGTGTTTGGCTTGAAAAGTTAGCGCTTTTCATGATTCGTAAAGGATATGAACACTTAGGAGGGAAGCTTAATAATGATAGAATTAAAAAAGGTATGTAAAGAATATAATGGGAAACTGGTTCTTAAAGATCTTAATTTTACAGTTTCTAAAGGGGAGGTCAAATGTATTATGGGACCCTCTGGTGTTGGAAAGACTACTTTACTGCGCATTATTATGGGGCTAGAGGTGGCAGATAAAGGTTTCGTAACAGAACTTTCTAGTTTGAAAATCGGTGCAGTCTTTCAAGAGGATAGACTTTGCGAAGACTTTGATGCTGTTGCTAATGTGGCCTTAGTGTTACCTAAAGGTATAAGTTACAAGGTAATAGAAAAGGAGCTACAGAAAGTTGGAATTTTAAGAGATGAGTTACATAAGCCAGTTTCTCAGTTTAGTGGTGGAATGAAGCGTAGAGTAGCCATTGTTCGCTGTATGATATCAGACGCAGATGTCCTATGTATGGACGAGCCTCTAAAGGGCTTAGATGAGAATAATAAAGAACTTGTAAGTAACTATATTAACAGGAAACGACAGGGAAGAACAATGCTTATTGTGACCCATGATAGGGAGGATATTACCCGTTTTCATGGAAATGTGATGGAGCTTTTTTAAGTAATAAAGAATTAATGTAAAAAGTAGTACAAATTATCCTTTAAACGTGATATAATAATATGATGTATTAGTTGCATTATATTATTATCGTTTAAAGGATGTTTTTATATGGATGGAATAACGAGAGATGAAATAAAAAAACTTGCTACCAACGAAACCACTTATCTGCGTGGAATGCGTTACTACTCTAGTCAAGCTGTTGCAAATGTGAAATGGAATAAAGCCAACCAACAGTATTTTGCTACGGTAAAGGGAAGTAATGATTATAATGTTAGTTTTTCCATGAACAATGATGAGATTACTCATCAATGTAACTGCCCAGCCCATGCAAAGCATGAAGGGGCATGTAAGCATGTTGTAGCATTGCTTTTATTTATTTCTGATTATTATGAACAAAAAAATGCAAAAAAGCCAGACTCTTCAGAGGATGCCTCCGCTTATCGTATTCTTCAGTATTTTGAAAAACAGGATTATATCACTACCTATGGGGAAGTTTACGATATTGAGGTTACGGTAAGGATTCCATCCTTACTTCGTAATGCTGATTCTAGAGTCTATGTATTATTGTCCGCTGGTGCCACAAGGCAGTATAAGATTCAAAATATTCGTAAATTCCTTCATGAATATATGCGTAAGGAAACCATTGTATTAGGTAAGGAATTTAAGTTTATTCACGGAGAGAGTACTTTTACAAAAGAATCACAGAATATACTAGACTTCTTCTTAGAAATTTATGAGGTGCAAGAGGTACTTGGAAGCAATATGTCCAATCTCATTTTCCAGAAAAACATGGTTGCTTTAAGTAAGCATATGTTTATTAAGTTTCTAGAGTGTATGAAGGATCAACCTTTTCATATTCAAGTATACAATAATGGAGTAGAGAAGGTTCATTACGCAAAAGGAAATCCAGTAATTAAGCTTGGATTAGAGATGGACAACGGTTCTATTATCCTTGAGGATAAAGAACATAGTAGTAT
>JAEZQN010000323.1 GCA_023441145.1 Bacillota bacterium | reverse complement strand
CATGTCGACCTTCTAATACCTTTGCTGCCACTCTTAAATCTTCAATTCTTCCATTGGTACAGGAACCTATGACAACCTGGTCAATCTTCACCTCTCCTGCATCCTTAACCATCCTAGTGTTTTCAGGAAGGTGGGGAAATGCAACGACAGGTTCTAGTGCGCTTAAATCGATGATATGTGTCTCATCATACTCAGCATCCTCATCTGCTTCATAGATTGTATAACTTTTTTTAGAATGTTCTTTCATATAAGCAATGGTTTGATCATCTACAGGAAATATCCCATTCTTTGCCCCAGCCTCAATGGCCATATTGGCAATCGTAAATCGATCATCCATAGAAAGATTCTTAATTCCATCCCCAGTAAACTCCATAGATTTGTAAAGAGCACCGTCGACGCCTAGCATTCCAATAATATGTAAAATTACATCTTTACCACTAACCCATTTGCTTGGTTTGCCAGTTAAGATAAACTTAATAGCGGAAGGTACCTTAAACCAGGCCTTTCCAGTAATCATACCAGCACCCATATCTGTAGAACCAACTCCTGTAGAAAATGCACCAAGTGCTCCATAGGTACAAGTATGAGAATCTGCTCCTATACAGGTCTCTCCTGCTACAATCAACCCTTTTTCAGGAAGTAGAGCATGTTCAATTCCCATCTCTCCCACCTCAAAATAATTGGTTATATCATGCTCTATGGCATATTCTCTAAGACACTTACAGTGTTCTGCAGACTTTATATCTTTATTTGGGGCAAAATGATCAGGTACAAGAGCAATCTTATCTTTATCAAAAACGGTCTTTTTATTCAGCTTCTCCACTTCATGAATGGCAACTGGACCGGTGATATCATTGGCTAAAACAAGATCAAGATCCGCCTCGATTAACTGTCCAGCAACAACTTTATCTAAACCAGCATGGGCAGCTAATATTTTTTGCGTCATAGTCATTCCCATTGCATCGTCCTCCTTTAATGCTCTTTTTCTCTTACTATTGAAAGTATACCATATGATTTGATATAATTAAAATACTTAATATGAATAGAAGCTATAACCATAAGTTATGTTTTAAGATATTTATGGTAATTATCCTTTATTCTCCAAAGAAAGGATTGATTTTGTGAATACTGGTATTGCCCTAGCAACGAAAGATGACGCCAAGGAGATTTTAACTATCTACTCTCCCTATATCATGAACTCTGCTATTACATTTGAATACGAGGTTCCGACTATAGAAGAATTTGAACATCGTATTGTTACTACAAATGTCAAATACCCTTACTTGGTCTATCGTATAGAAGGGAAAATAGTAGGCTACGCTTATGCCTCTCCGTTTAAGGCAAGAGCTGCCTATTCCTGGGATGCAGAAACCTCTATCTATCTTCATCCTAACTACCATCACAAAGGAATTGGGCAAAGATTATACAAAGCTCTCATTGCCCTCTTAAAACTACAAGGTTATCATCATCTTTATGCTTATATTACCTATCCTAATGAGGCAAGTATCGGATTTCATGAGAAATTTGGCTTTATCACCTGTGGTAGGTATGAAAAGACTGGCTACAAGCTAGGTACATGGAGAGACGTGGTTTGCATGGATTTGTGCTTGTTTACAAAAAAAGAGTTAGACACAACGAACTCCCCCAAAGCCAGCTTACCTATTACCGCTTTAGACAAGGAAACTATAGAAAAGATACTAATGGAAAATTGCTAAGAAAGGACGATTCCTATGGAACAAAATCTATCTCTTTACCGAATCTTTCATACTGTCGCTAAGGCTGGAAACATATCCAAAGCCTCAAAAGAATTGTACATAAGTCAACCTGCCATTAGTAAGTCAATTAGTAAGCTAGAAGCTCTCTTAGAGGTTCCTCTCTTTTACCGCAATAGTCGAGGAGTTGTGTTAACTGAGGAAGGCAAGATACTATATGAATCCACAAGTACAGCTTTTGATTCTCTAGAGCTTGCTAATCAACGTATTAATAAAATCAAGACACTTGGCGTGGGGCATATACGTATAGGTGTCAGTACTACCCTATGTAAGTACCTCTTATTACCATATCTAAAAGCTTTTGTAGAAAAGCACCCACATATTAAGATTACCATAAGCTGTGAATCTACCTTTAAAGCCATAGAGCTACTAGAAGAGAATAAGTTAGACATAGGATTGATAGGACAAGCAAATAAAAACAACGACTTAACATTTTTCCCTATCAGCAATATAACAGACTGTTTCGTCACCACTAGAAGCTACATAAATAATCTACTTATTCGGGAGGAAGATGCGTCCCTTAACAACCTACTATCCCAAGCTAATATCATGCTCTTAGATGAAGCCAATATTACTAGAATGTTTATTGAAGATTATTTTAAGCAATATGGGATTACACCAACCCAAGTACTTGAGGTTAGTAATATGGATCTCCTAATCGAGTTTGCAAAAATTGGACTGGGCATTGCTTGTGTCATTCGTGACTTTGTAGAAGAAGATCTTAAGTCAGGGGCTCTCATTGAGGTTCCCCTAGAATCCCCTATCGAAACAAGAAAGGTTGGATTTGCTTATAGCACAAAATATCCAGCTACGGATGCTATGAATGAATTTATCGAGTTTTATAAACAATGGATACATACGACATAACAGAATGGAAATAAAACACAAAATGGACAGCCACCCTAGTGAACTGTCCATTTTCTTTATTATTCAATTTCCTTTGCATTACGTCCATAGTAATATCCCAGTGCCATAATAGAGAAACAGATTAACAGATATACAGGAAAATAAGGATTACTTATACTTCCTAAAAGAATAACAAAAGCACCAAAAATCGCTAATATCGGCACTACATAGCCCATTAATTTACTCTTTATCTCACCCTTTTTCGCCAACCTCATAACGGCCACATAAAGTACACAATAGTTAAGATAACTTACACAGATAGAAATCTCAGAAACATCCCCTTGCATTCCTGCTTTCATAGTCAAGTAATGTATCAGTATCCAGATTAATATAACTGGGAAACCGAAGATAGCTGAATTCAGTGGCATTCCTCTTAAATGCTTTGACTCTTTTTTAAGTACCTTAGGAGCAAAAATCATATTACGAATTGCTAAGGAATATGGCATACGCAGTAACCCAATAATCAATCCATTTAATGTACCTAGTACAGATATTACAATAAACACTAATAAGGCTTTACTTCCTGTATCTCCAAGAAACACTTTGATAGCAGCGTACACACTAGAATCCCCTAATCTTACTACCTCATCTGGACCGATTAGAGTACTTACTCCAAGAAAATACAGAACATAAGCCAAAAGAATAACGATTGGCGCACATATTAACGCAATTGGCAGATTGCGCTTACTATTCCTTATCTCATGGCTGATGGTAGTCGCTACAATCCATCCATCAAAGGAGAACGCAATCGGTGCAAAGGCAGCAAACCATGCAGTTCCAATAGAAGTAGTTCGAATAGTCTCTATATCTGCTTGTGCTATCTCACCTGGATTACCATATATAAAACCAATAATTCCAAGAAGAAGCAACGGAATTAATTTAATTAACATAGAGGCATTTTGAAAAAATGCTCCTAAGCTAGTAGAAATAATATTTAATACATATAGTACAACGGTAAAACCAAGACCGATTAGACTACATCTACCAACAGAATACTCAACACCAAATAATTGACAAATATATACACCTGCCACCCAAGATACTACTGCAATTAATGCTGGTACATATAAAAAAGCTTGAAACCAGCCAAATGCAGAAGCAACCTTAAGGTTCACAAACTCCTGGGCATACGCAATAATCCCCCCTGGCTTGTCTGTTCTAGTAGCCAACTGGGAGATAGTTAGACACCCAAAGATAATTGCTATTGCTGCAATAATAAACACTAATACGCCTAACAGCATATTTCCATTAGTGTAGCTCAAAATATCATCGGATTTAAAGAAGATACCCGATCCAATTACTACACCAGCAATCATGGTGATTGCTGTAATTAATCCATAATTCTTGTTATTCATCCTATACTCATTCTCTCTTCTGTTATTTGTTATGTTATCCTTATGTTTTACCTTTCATCCCATATTTTATAATAATCAAAGGCTGATGGAAGGGCATATTTTTCAGAAATCTCTTTTCTATCCACCCAAGTATAGTCCTCTGGCATTGGTAGAAAACTTCCATCCTCTTGCATTATAGGCTTTTGCTTATTCTGCCTCTTCCACTTCTTTATATAAATATGATACCCTAACATGTTCCACTCGATATGGGAGAAAATATGTTTAGCACGACCCAGTAATTCAATGTCATATTCCTCTACTCCAAATTGCTGAAGTCTCTTTTCTAGCTCATCTAGTGTAAGCTTTCCCTCTATATTGGGAAGCTCCCATAAACCAGCTAGTAGCCCCTTTTTACCACGACGGTTGATTGCCATCTTTTCCTGATACTCCAGAACGACAACTGTCTTATCTTCCAGTCTTCTAGGTTTCTTTGAAGGTTTTACAGGCAGAAGCATACAAACATCCTGCTTATAACCCTCACAATGGTCCTTAACTGGGCATCGCTCACAATGCGGTCTACCATTGGGCAAACATACAGTAGCTCCTAGGTCCATTAAGGCCTGATTAAAATCACCTGCTCTAAGAGGCATAATCTCAGCAATTTGTTCTTCCACTTCCTTCACTACCTTCTGTTTCGAAATATCCGAAAAATCTGCAGAAAGTCGCTTTGTAATACGAAGAACATTCCCATCTACTGCTGGCACCCTTTTGTTGTATGCAATGGAGGCAATGGCTCCTGCTGTATAGGAACCAACTCCCGGTAGTTTCAGTAACATGTGATAGTCATCTGGAATAATTCCATCATACTCTTCCATAATAACCTTAGCAGCCTTATTTAAATTACGGACACGGTTATAGTACCCAAGACCTTCCCATAATTTTAATAGTTTCTCTTCCTCTGCCTCTGCAAGATCCTTAACGGTTGGTAGTTCCCTAATAAACCGGTCAAAGTAACCTTTCACTGCCTCCACCCTAGTTTGTTGAAGCATGATTTCTGAAACCCATACATAGTAAGGCTTAGGATTATCTCTCCAAGGAAGACTTCTTTTATTATCATCGAACCATATTAGTAACTTATCCACAATACATTCTAATTTAACAGACATTTATCCACCAAATCTTTCATTTTATACCTATTAGTTCAGTCTTTTATTATATCGTCCAAAACAGAAAAAAACTAGTAGAACTATTTGGAATCCAATAAATCTACTAGTTTTTTATTAACCCAAGTACACTAGACGTAAAATTACGCTTAGGACAGAATGTCATTTATACAGGACAAAAAGCTAGTAGATATATATTTTCACATATATCTACTAGCTATGGCTTAGTACTCTTTCACTTTGTTGTTACATAATCTTGATTAACTAATTATTTCTATGAGGCCTCATTAAAGGGAACTGCCCTTTTTCCATCATATCATTATATATCTTTTGAAGCCCTGTTTGCATGGCGGTTGCTTCTGATTTATCTAAAACTCCCAGTTCAGAAAGCTTACTTAGTAAGTCCATATCCGCTTTCTGCTTGGTCTTTAGAAAAGTATAGACCTCTTGTTTCTGTTGATCTGTTAGCTTATTCCACTTATCAAGGGCAGCTTGATATCCATCATCACGTCTATTATTAGGCCCTTGTTTATCCACCTCTTCGGTCTGTGTATCTGTTGCAAGTACTGCGGCTGGTTGGGCTATAAAAAGCCCCAAGGCAAGTGTAAGTGCCACTAGACATAGTTTATATTTCATAGCAATTTCCTTTCTTCTACTAATACTAAGCATGAGCACTAATCCTGTTCCTTAGTATTCCCCAACAAACGACTATATTATTGATACTATAAATCCCCCGTTTACCACTTTATTCACTATGAATAAACATAATTCACTCATATCCCCCACATTTTAGTAAGAATTTCATAGAATTTTCTCATAAAATGAAGTATTATATTAACAAGATGAATAATAAATCCCCAATAAGAATGAGAGTGATAAGATGTTTGAGATTTGTATCTGTGATGATGATTTTAAAATCACAAATGCATTAGAGAAGATTATACATACTTGGGCTAAGGAGTTATCTCGCCCCTATATCATAAAGGTTTACCACAATCCTGGGTCCCTACTAAACGATATTACAAACAAACTTCGATATAACATTTATTTTTTGGATATTATTATGCCTGGTATCAATGGCATGGAATTAGCCAAAGAAATTCGTAACTTTGATTCTACTGCAGATATTATATTCCTGACATCTTCCAAGGAATATGCTATAGAATCCTACGAAGTGAAAGCAGCCAATTATCTATTAAAGCCCTTACAAGAAGAAAAGATTCTCTTAACTTTAAGAGACATTTTTCAAAATAAGTATAAGGAACCTTCAAAACAGTTACAGCTAAAATGTAACGGGATTATGAAGCTGATTTCTTTCGACTCCATCTGTTTTATTGAATCAAGAAGAAACAAATTGTATATCTTTTTAAATACAAATGAACAGTTAGAAACCTACTGTACCATGAATGAGATGGAAGCTCTATTAAAAAAAGAACTTTCTTTTATTCGAGTTCACCGCTCCTTCCTTATCAACATGCACTACATCAGGGAGTTTTCTTCTAGTGACATAAGACTTCATCCTAATTATCACGTGCCAATTTCTAAGAATTATCAATCCAGTACAAAAGATGCCTACTTTAGTTTTACACAAACACTGTTTCACGCTTTGGGAGGACCTATATGACAAGCTTTGAACTTTCGATTTGGAGCCTAAGTGTAATCATAACCTATTTTTATGGAAGTGTTTTTACCTTGCTTTTTTTGGATATTAATTTGAGTAAAAAGAAAAACAAACTAATCTTTGCTCAATTATCCATTCTTTGTATTGGACTTCAGCTTACCATTGGCTACGCATATTCTATGAATACAGTGACACATCTATACCCCTTATTAGTTCATCTACCATTACTATTGGTATGCCTGTTTGGATACCATAAAACTATGATTGCTTCCTTGGCTTCTATCCTGTTATGTTATTTTTTAACCTCTCCAAGATATGTTGTTGCGGCTCTTCTATTAGAAGTAATTCCAACTATGCCTGTAGGTGAATCCACTTCAAGAATTATTGCTTCTTTACTACTTAGTATTATCATATTTAGATGGGTGGTTCCACTCGTACGTCAAAGCTTTCGTCGAGAAAAAAAAGACATCATGTACTTTTTTATCCCACTCATTATCGTTTATGTCCTCTCCTACATTTTATATGTATACACAGATTTGCTATTTACAAAGCCTATGCTTATGATAGAGATAATTTTTACTTTGTTTTTCTGTATTATTGTTTTCTATATTCATATGTATTTCTTTACTTTTGACCGTACACTTAAGTTAGAAAATCGCAATAACATACTAGATTTATACGCTGAATCTATGCAAAGACAACTAGCCACATTAAAAACTAGTTCTGAAGAGAGTAGAGTATTAAGACACGACATACGGCATTTAGCTCTACTGATGAAACAGTATGCAATAGAAGGGGATATAGATAAACTTATAGAATTAGCCACTACTATTGAGCAAAAAAATGATACTTTTATTATTGATGACTATTGTCAGAATAAACCTGCTAATCTAATACTATCTGCATATGTAAGCCAATTAAACCAGCTAAATATCCCTTATGACTTAGATCTTCATATTCCTGATAAAGTCTTTGTAAATGAGATGGACTTATGTACCATTCTAGCCAATGCACTAGAGAATGCTACCACCTGTCTACTTAAATGTAAAGCTTCACCAAGCTTATCCCTAGAAATCAATTGCGATGATAACCGCCTGTTCCTGAAACTAGAAAACACTTGCTACGAGTCTGTTTCTTTTAAAGGCGGACTTCCTTTGTCTTCTAGAACTGGCCATGGATATGGTTCGAAAAGCATTGCCTATCTTGCAGACAAATATCAAGGAATATATTCCTTTTCTTTACAGGAC
>JAEZQN010000321.1 GCA_023441145.1 Bacillota bacterium | reverse complement strand
GTATGTAGACCTAGATAGTCCAATGGCTTTTAGCAAATGTTTTAAAGCATATCCTTTTTCTCTGAGTTCTTTGATGATTGCTGCCTTCTCGCCTTGAGTTGCGCAGCTTCTTTTTCTCGTCTCAAGGTGATGGATTTTTTTATTGCTTCATTCTCAGATTTGAGATATTCAGTCTCTGCTCTTAACCTTATCAATGCAACCTAGATATCACAAGATGACACAGAATGAATTTCAGTCAAAAGGCAGCCACCATAAGCTAACATTCCATAGGTCATATGCGCAGTACTATGGATAAAACTACAGAAACTCAAGTAATAATACTCAACTTTCCCAGCTTGAAAAAGCTGGATAAAGCCTGATTTATCAGGCAGATTTCATGTTTTTATTGGTGTATTTACATAAAAAAAGCACCCTTTTCCAGTATAATAAGATATCCCGAATCTAAAAGATATCAAAGAAAGGTGCTGATCTTATGATAAGCAAAAATACCACAATTGAAAACACAAAAAATCAGTTCGCTATTGCTTTTAAAAACTTAAGCTAGGAAAACTGCTCAATAAATCAGTAATCCACAAAGCACAGGGAGCCAGTGACTATAGTGTATTTCAATTCCTTCTGCTTCTGATTTTCCAAGGTAAAAATCTGTTCCGCTTCCTGTCTTCTAAACACACGGAATAAGCTTTCTCCAAAAATACTTACTACCGGTTTCTCAATGAATCAAAATATAACTGGCGTAAGTTCCTGTACCTTCTATCATTAACTGTAACGGGCTACTTCAGTACCCTTACCAGACCTGAACGTGTTGGTTTTAGACGATTCCGTAGTTCGGCAGAACCGTAGTAAAAAGGTTGAACTTCTGGCCAAAGTCTATGACCATGTGTTTCACGGGTATATTAAAGGCTTTACCATGCCGACACTTGGATGGACAGACGGATATAGCTTTGCTCCAGTTGATTTCAACATGCTGTCTTCTACCAATGAAGCCAAAATACATCTATGCTGGTCAGAAATATACCCTGCCAGAGCTTCGTAAGTTTTTACGGTATGAGTCATATAAAAACATTCTTGGTTCCATTGTTGTATCCACTAAGGCGGAGGGCGTAAAGGTTAAACTAGTGTTTGTCAGGAACCACAACAAGAAGAGCGAATAGTTATACGTCCTGAGTACTGATGTTAGTCTGAGCGATGCGGAGGTAATCCACATCTATGGAAACCGTTGGAATATTGAAGTTTTTTCAAAGCTTCAAAATCCCTTATAAAGCTTGAAAATGAGTTTCAGGGAAGAAGCTATGATATGATGGTAAGCCATACAACCATCATATTTACCAGATACATTATTCTGTAATGGATTCGCCGAAACAAAAATGATGAGAAAACCTTTGGCGAATTGTTTTACTTGTTCTGTGATGATATTCAGGACATGAATTGAACAACTGCTCTTCAGAGCCTGATGGCTCTATTAGTAGATCATATAAATACAGTAGCAGCTAATATCACAAAAATAGTAACTTCTGCCCAATTGCCTACAATTTAGGTATGAAAAAACTTCATACTACCTAACTAATCAACTTTAGCTATAATTAAATATATAACATTTCCAATTTTGCTATTACCAAATTCTTACAACATCAAGAATGGTGACTTAAGGAAATCATACAAGGAGGAAAACATGAAAAAAATTATCGTATTATTACTAACAGCAGCTCTGACGATATCTTTACTTGGTGGATGTGCTAAGAAAAATCAAAATCCAGTAATAGAAGACACGAAAGCGAAGGAAACAGAGACAGAAAATCAACAAAAAGAGTTGATTGAATTAAATGTAGCTTATATGCCTAACTATGCTAGCTTAAGCGCTGTAGTTGCAGGTATAAAGACTGGAGCATTTGAAGAGCAAGGTTTTAAGATTAATCTAGTTGAATTTGCAGATGGACCAACAATCATTGCAGCTATGGAATCAGGTAGTATTGATTTTGGTTACATTGGTCAAGGTGCTCACAAATTAGCTATCCAAGGAAATGCAACTGTATTCTGCTTTGATCACTATGAAAATGCTGGAGCTATTATAGGTAATAAGTCAAAAGGAGTTACCTCTATGGCTGATTTAAAAGGAAAAACAATAGCTATGGCATCAGGAACTTCTAGTGAATTTCAAATTGACTTAACTTTAGCGAAAGCTGGGCTTACTAGAGATGATGTTACGCTTATGGATATGGATGCTTCATCCATTGTAACAGCAATGACCTCAGGAGGTGTTGATGCCGCTTCTACTTGGTCACCAAACACATCAGCTATTATGAATGAATTAGGTGATGATGCCATTGTTATATCAAATAATGCAACATTTTTAGATACATCACCATTTATTGCATCATGGATTGTAATGCCTGATTATGCAAATGAAAATACAGAAAGTGTATTAGCTTTTACAAAAGCATTATATAAAGCAATGGATTATAGAGCTGAGCATGTTGACGAAGTTGTTGAATGGGTAGCAGAGATTGCTGCTTTAGATTTAGATACAATGAAAGCTCAAAAAGAAGATGGTATTTGGAATTCAAAAGATGAAATAGTTGAACTAATTAATGCAGGTGACTTACAAAGTACTTATGAAGTTCAACAAAATAACTTTATTGATAGTGGAGCAGTAGCAGTACAAGTTCCAGTAGATAATTATGTGTTATTTCAAAATATGTTAGATGCAGCAAAATAAATTTCAAATATTGTAATTAAAGTCACTACCACCAGCTTTGAAGTGAACCCCTTTTGTTAGACAAATGATATGTACCCAGTTTTCTGGACACATCATTATACAATTGGATAATCAAGCACTTACAACGGATGTCTTCCTGCATTTTACAGGAAGCATCCATTTTGTTTTTGCTTGAATTCGTCTAATACTATAGTAATCTATATATTCGTCTATAGTTTTGTAAAATTCATCGAAGGATACGAAATCCCTTTCATGGCCATTAAACATCTCTGTTTTGAGTCTTCCGAAAAAAGTCTCGATAACACAATTATCATAACAGTTCCCTTTTCGTGACATCGACTGAACAATACCATGTTTCTTTAATTCCTCACGATAATACGTATGTTGGTATTGCAAACTTGATCAGAGTGAAAAATAATTCCGTTAGTATTTGTAAACTTGCTAAATGCCTTCCTGTGCATGTTGGATATTTGGTACGTATTTGGACTTTTTGACAGTTCATATGAAATAGCTACAAGTGAGTACCTTTCTTCGGGTGAGCGTTCTTTACAGGTCGTAGGGTGCCTTAAAGCATCCGTTCCATGAAGGTCTGCAATCTTATAAGGGGAATAATCCTTTTTCTGAATTTTTTTGTCCGATTCCTTCTGGTGTGTCAGGCCATTGCCTATTTTTATATAGTTCCACACAGTTCATCTTAAAAACAAAATCATATTTCATAACAAAACCCCCTTTACTGTTTTGTCCAGTAAAGGGGGTACATATCACTGATAACAGTAGCCATATGGGATTTTTTATGTTTAGTATCCTACTTCCAACAGGATAAAAGTTCTGCCAGTTTAGGAACCTGTCCAAGGTAGGATAAAGAACCAAAACAAAGAATATAGTCTCCCTTAGACACTAAGTCGGAAGCTTGCTTTAGAGCATTATCTAAGCTATCACCATCGATTACTTTCTTACAATATTTTTCTGCCACCTTAGCCAACTCACTTGAAGCCAAGCCTCTTGGCCCTGGTGCTGTAACAGTAATCAAACATTTTGGCAACTCTCCTAAGCTCAGTAACATTTCCTTATAATTTTTATCTGCATATACCCCCATAATAAATACTCCCTGCCTGTCCCTAAATACCTCTGACAGAGTAGCCTTTAAAACTTTTGCTGCAGCGGGGTTATGTGCCCCATCTAACACTAGTGTTGGATTTTTCTTAAGAACTGTGAAGCGACCAAACAAAGTAGTTTTATATAGTCCTTGTTCAATAGCCTCCTCTGGTATATGAAAGCCTTTATCCTTTAATATCTCACAACATTCTATTGCAAGTGTGGCATTTCTTAACTGATGACTACCTAAAAGTTGCAGTTTGTAAGGCCCCTTATCTTGATAGGTAAACACCATCTTCTCCCCACTATATGAGAGTTGCTTTATATCAGTGGCATTCATCTCTACAACTGGTGACTTCATTTCTCCTGCAACTTCTACAATAACATCTAAAGCTTCCTTTTGGTCCTTATCTACAACGACTGGCACGAAAGGTTTTATAATGCCTGCTTTTTCTCTAGCAATTTTCTGTAGAGTATCACCTAGATACTCCATATGATCCATACTAATGGAGGTAAAAACACAGGCAAGGACACGTTTAACTACATTGG